>JAJUHG010000043.1 GCA_029267995.1 Micrococcales bacterium | reverse complement strand
GTGACCTTGCCCTTGTGGCGGGCCTTGAGCTGCACGGTGCGGGTGCGCTTGCCGTAGGTGATGCGGACCTTGCCGGTGGGCTTGGTGGTCAGCGGGGTCGTGACGCGCACGGTGACCTTGGGCCGGGTGGTGCGGGAGATCTTCTTCGTGGTCTTGACCTTGACCTTCGGGACGGCCTTGGCGATCTTCGAGGTCTTCTGTGAGGTCGCCGACTGAGGCAGGTAGCCTGCGCGCGTCGCGGTGACGCGCACCGAGAGCTTCTTCCCGCGGTCCTTCTTCGTGAGCCGGTACGTGCGTGAGGTCGCGCCCTTGACGGGCTTGCCGCCCCGCAGCCACTGGTAGTCGAGCGAGGCGCCCGCGGGGGCCGTGACCGTGGCCTTGAGCGTCTTGCCCAGGCGTGCGGTGCCCGAGACCTTCGGCCGGGTGAGGGGGGCGAGCTCGCCGCGGGCCACGACGGTGCTCTGCGGTGAGGTCGCGCTCGCGCTTGCGTATCCGGCACGGCGCGCGGTGACCCTGACCGCGATGCGTGACCCGGCGTCGGCCGCCGTGAGCCGGTAGGTCTGCTGGGTCGCACCGGGGATCGGGGTGCCCGCGCGCAACCACTGGTAGGTGAACGTCGGTGCGGGCGACCACGTCCCGGGACGAGCGGTCAGGGTGTGGCCCACCTGGGCCGTCCCGGTCACCGCGGGCGTCCCCGTGCTGCTCAGGGCGACGGGGAAGACGACGTCGGAGCGGGTCGAGGTCGTGCGGGCGCCCCCGGCGTCCGAGGTGGGGAGCGAGTCGTCACCCGTCCAGAACTGGACCGTGCCGTCGGGCCAGCCAAGGCGCAGACGGTGCGGGGTCCGTGAGTGGGCGACGTCCGTCGTGAACGAGCCGTCCGCTGCGACCGGGGACGGTGTGCCGACCTCGACCCACGCGCCGTCGGCGGCCTTGAGCGGGGTCACGAAGGGTGGCTGGGCGGGGTCGTAGGTGAACCCGGCGGGGAACGAGACGGTGCCGCCGAACCGTGCTGCACGGCGCACCGTGATGTTGATCCCGGTGCGGGGGGCCCGGAAGGTCGCGGCGCGCGACTCCTCGGCCACGACATCACCGGCCGCGTCGAGCCAGCCGTCCTCGATCGGGTCCGATGCCGTTGTGCCCTCGCTCACCGACTGCCACACCTCGAGCCGGTACTCGGCGGCCGGGTCGAGCTTCGGCACGACGAAGGTGAGGTCGTCCTCGACACGGGTCGGGGGCAGGGCCTTCCAGCGCGGCTCGGGCCCGGCCGTGTCGCGCACGTACGGCCGGACGTAGACGCGCTCGCCTTCCCCGTGGAGGGAGAAACCTGCGGGGACGGTCAAGGTCCCGGACAGCGTCTGGGTCGCGACGGGGCGGAGCGTGAGGTCCGGGGCGCCCGGCATGACGTCGACGGCGTTCTCGACGTGCGCGACGATCGTGCCGTTCGGGCCGAGGTAGCCGTTGACGATGCCGCCGTCGGCGTCGGTCAGCTTGAGCCGGTGCGGGACACCGGCGGTGAGCCCCGTGGCCTCGAACGTCAGGTCGGGCCGGACCTGACGCGAGGCGGCCGAGCTTGCGTCGTACCAGTAGCCACGCTCCTTGCTCAGGGCGGTCACCGACAGCGCACCGGGCCGCACGGTGTGGCCCGTGGGCAGCTCGACCCGTCCGCGGATGGAGGGCGTCTTGCGGCCGTTGATAGTGAGGTCCGCGTTCGCGGTGACGATGCGAGCGTCCGCGCGATCGGCCGAGAGGGACCCGTCCGCCGTGAGCCAACCCTGCTCGAGCGTCTCGGCACGGTCGTGCAGCTGGACGTGGAACTGCGAGCCGGGTGCGAGCGGGTAGGCCGAGAACGTGCCGTCGGCGGCCATCTTGGCGACCGAGATGTGCCCGTCGCCACTCGCGGGGTGCACGTGCACCTCGGGCGGGCTTTTCGTGAGGTGGACGTAGTCGGCGGGCAGGGTCACCCTGCCGCTCACGTGCGGGGCGCGGTGCGGGGCGATCGTCAGGCCCGTGGTCCCCACGGGGAAGGTGTGGGCCTGAGCCCGGTCGGCCACGACCCGTCCGTCCGCGGTGAGCCACCCGGCCGCGAAGAACTCACGCTCGTCGGCGAAGAAGATCTGGTAGCCCTCGTCGTACAGCGGGGAGAGGTAGAACTCGACGGTCCCGTCGTTCTCCCAGATCGTGTAGACACCCCGGGCGGGGCTCTCACCGGGCAGGTAGGCCTTGACCGAGAGTCGCGTGGTCTCGCCGTGCCATCCCGGCAGCGTCGCGATCGTGCCCTTGATGTTCGTGGTCTGGGCAGACACGGGAGCGGCCAGGCTCGTCCCGGCGAGCGTGAGCGCGGCCACCACGAGGGCCACGAGGATGGCGCGCCAGGGGCGCGGGGCGAGGGTCTGGAGCACGTGCAGCCTCTCGAGCGGGGGAAGAGCGGACGGAACGTCCGGATTCTTCCGGTACCTCGGGAGCGCTTCCACGCTGTCCCGCAGGCTGGGACGGTCCGCCGACGACGGCGTCTCGCGTCGCCCGAGTCTCGCGGCCGTCGAGTCGAGGGCCGTGTCGCGCGAGAACCGCGAAGGGCCCCGGCTCGCGCCGAGGCCCTTCGTGCTACCGCACCCGGATGGTGGTCGTCTTGGACCTCGTGGTCTTGAGGTAGGGCTTGTACGTCTTCGCCGGCATGTACTTCACGCGGATCTTGTGCTTGCCCTTCGCCAGTCGCGGCAGCCGCACGGTGACCTTGCCCTTGTCCCGGGGCTTGAGCTTCACGGTGCGGGGCTTCGTGCCATAGGTGACCTTGACCTTGCCCGTCGGCTTGGCCGTGAGGGACGTCGTGACCCGCACGACGAGCCTGGCCCGGGTCGAGCGCGAGATCTTCTTCGCGCTCTTGACCCTGACCTGGGGGGCCACCTTGGTGACCTTGACGGTGCCCGTGGCCCCGGTCAGCGCCTTGGCGGAGGTGCCGGTGGGGGAGTAGCGCACGGTGACCTTGCCGCGGGCCTTGGTGCGAGGGATCGTCACGGTGCGCACGCCGCGGTGCTTGGCCTTGAGCTTCACCGTGCGCGACTTCGATCCGTACTTCACGCGCAGCGTGCCGGTGGGCTTGGCGACGGCCCCGTCGGTGCCCACCCGCACGCGCAGGCGCACCTTCGACCGCGTCGTGCCCTTCTTGAGCACCGTGACGGCGGTGGTAGGGGTGAGCCTGGGGACGACGGCGGTCTGCGGGGTGGTCGCGCTCGCCCGGGGGAAGCCCGGCGCGGAGGCGGTGACCCGGGCAGCGAGCCGCGACCCGGCGTCGGCGGCCTGGACCTTGTACGTGCGGCCAGTCGCCCCGGGGATCGCCTTGCCCCCGCGCAGCCACTGGTAGGTCAGCGTCGGGGAGGGGGCCGTCCACGTCCCGCCGTCGGCCCGCAGCGTCGCGCCGAGGCGCGCCTCGCCCGAGATGCGTGGCGCGGTCACGTCGATCATCCGGTTGCTCGCGGGGAACACGACGTCACCGCGCGGCCTCGTGGTCGCGGCGGCGTCCGCGTCGGGTGTGGGGACCGTGTGGTTCGAGGTCCAGTAGACCTCTCGCCCGTCGGGCCAGGTGAGCAGGAGCCGGAAGTCCGTCTGGGAGTGCGTGCGCCGCGTGGTGAACGACCCGTCCGCGGCCACGGGGGCGCTCGACTGGGGCCACCACTCGAAGACCTCGTCGTAGTAGTTCCAGCCGAGACTCACGGGGGCGACGGTGGGCGGAGCCTCGGCATCGTAGGTGAACCCTGCGGGGAGCTCGACGGTCCCCGAGATCTGCGTGTGAGGACGCAGCGTGACCTTGATGCCGGTGGCACCGCCGTGCACCGTCTGGGCCTGCCAGGTGTTCTCGACGAGCTCTCCGCCGGGGCCGACCCATCCGTCCTCCCACTCGCGGTGGTTGTTGCGGACCCGAAGGAGGTAGTCCCGGTCGCTGCGCGTCCCGATCAGGTGGAACGAGCCGTCGTTCGCGAGCTCCGACACGATGTAGGTGTCGTCGAACTGGTCGGTGCCGACGCGTCGCTCCCACAGCGTCACCCAGGTGCGCTCGGACGCCGAGGCGTAGTCGGAGCCCGCGGGCAGCGTGGCGCGCCCGGCGATGGGCAGCGAGCGCGCCGGGCGGATCGCCAGCCCGGTGGTCGAGGCGGTGAACGTGGCCGCCTCTGCGGCGTCGACGATCGCGCCGCCGGCCCCGACGTAGCCGTCGAGCAGCACGTGATCGTTGTCGCGGAAGTCGAGCCGGTACGTCTCGCCCTCCCGCAGTCCGAAGACGGTGAACGTCAGGTCAGGGCGGATGGTCGTCCTTCCCTCGGACCGCCATGTGCTCCCGTCGTGGTACGAGGCGTAGATCGAGGGACGTACGTCGCCCGCGTCCGTCCCGGGGGGCACGACGATCTGCCCTCGGATCGTCGCGGTCGCCTCGGCGACGACGCTCACGGTGCCGGGCCCCTCGAACACCCGCGCGTCCGCGCGCGACTCCGAAACGGTGCCGTCGGCGGTGACCCACCCCCCGAGCAGCTCCTGGGAGTAGTCGTCGAGCAGCAGGTGGTACTGCGTCCCGGTCTCGAGGCCGGTGACGGTGAACGAGCCGTCGGTCGCGACGTCGAAGTAGCGGCGGGTGGCGCTGCCCACGGGGATGCGTATGACGCTCGGCAGGTCGGCCGTCGTCGGGTCGTAGCCCGCGGGGAACACGACGGTGCCCTCGATCGTCGCGGTGGCCGCGTGCGCGGGCGTGAGCGCTCCGAGGACGGCGACGGTGAGCGTGAGCAGGCCGACGAGGACGCTGCGCATGGGGGCGGCGCCTCGGGATCGGGAGTGGGAGGGTTGGGTGCGCAAGCCGGCGGCCTTCCTGGGGAGCTGCGATCGGTATCGGACGGAAAGTCCGAATCTTGCCGGAGTCCGTGAGAGCGTGTCCACGACCGTCCACGGATGGCGGTCCGCGCGGAGTCCCCGCGGTCCGGGACCGTCCACGGGGACGGCGCCCACGGCGCCTCGAGCCCCCCGGGGGTCGCGTGCCCTCCATCCCAGGTGCTTGGACGCGCCGCCCCCGCCTACGCTGGGCCCGTGGCCACCGTCGACCTCGCCGCCGTCAGGGCGGCCGCCGCGGCGCTCGAAGGCGTCGTCGCACGCACCCCCGTCGAACGCTCACGCGTGCTGAGCGAGCTCGTGGGGGACGAGGTGTGGCTCAAGTGCGAGAACCTGCAGCGGGCCGGCTCGTTCAAGATCCGCGGGGCGTTCACCCGCCTGAGCCGACTCTCGCCCGAGGAGCGTGCGCGCGGCGTCGTCGCGGCGAGCGCGGGCAACCACGCGCAGGGAGTTGCCCTCGCAGCTCGTGAGCTCGGCATCAAGGCCACGGTCTTCATGCCTGCCGACGCGGCGCTGCCCAAGCTCGCGGCGACGCGCGACTACGGGGCCGAGGTCGTGCTCGGCGGGGCGAGCCTCGACGAGATCATCCCGCGCGCCCACGAGCTCGCCGAGCGCACCGGGGCGACGTTCATCCACCCCTTCGACCACGCCGACGTCGTCGCGGGGCAAGGCTCGCTCGGCCTCGAGATCCTCGAGCAGGTGCCCGACGTCCGCACGATCCTCGTCCCGCTCGGCGGTGGAGGGCTGGCGGCGGGCATGGTTGCCGCGCTGCGCGAGGCCGCCCCCCGCGTCCAGGTCGTGGGCGTGCAGGCCGAGAAGGTCGCCGCCTACCCCACGTCCTTCGCCCGCGGCCGCCCCGTCGCGGTCGAGGTCGCGCGCACGATGGCCGACGGGATCGCCGTCGGCTGCCCGGGCGAGGTTCCCTTCGACATCCTGTCCGCCGCGCGCACGCCCGTGCGGACCGTGACCGAGGAAGACCTCTCGCGGGCGCTGCTGCTCATGATCGAGCGCGCGAAGATGCTCGTCGAACCCTCCGGCGCGGCCGGCGTCGCGGCCCTCCTCGCCGACCCGGGCGGGCTCGCGGGGCCCGTCGTCGTCGTGCTCTCGGGCGGCAACGTCGACCCCCTCGTGCTCATGCGCATCCTGCGGCACGGCATGACCGCCGCAGGCCGGTACCTCGGGCTGCACATCCGCATCGCCGACCGACCCGGCGGCCTCGCCGCGCTCCTCGGCGACATCGCGGAGGCAGGGGCGAACGTCATGCACGTCTCGCACGTGCGCACGAGCTCGGACCTCGCGGTCGACGAGGTCGACGTCGACGTGCGCATCGAGACCAAGGGGCCCGAGCACTGCGGCGAGGTCGTCGACCGGCTGCGCACGGCGGGCTACGCGGTCCGGGTCGACTGAGCGGTGCGGGACTGCGCTCGGGCCCGCGCTCGGCCGAGGCGAGCGCCCCGTGACGCGACGAGCGCCCCGCGAGAGGCTCGCGGGGCGCTCGTCGTCAGGGTCGCTCAGCCCTCGTAGGGCTTCGCGGACTTGATCTTGACCTTGATCGTCTTGCCGTTGGGCGCCTGGTAGCTCACGGTCTCGCCCATCGACCGACCGTAGATCGCGGCACCGAGCGGCGAGTCGGGCGAGTAGACGTCGAGGTCCCCGCTCGCCATCTCGCGCGAGCCGAGCAGGAACGTCATCTCGTTGCCCGCGACGTCCGCCGTGACGACCATGCCGGCCTCGACGACGCCGTCGTCCTCGGGCGTGCCGACCTTGGCCTTCTCGAGCTTGGCGCGCAGCTCTGCGGCGCGCGCGTCGTTGAGAGCGAGCTCCTCACGGGCGGCGTGGTAGCCGCCGTTCTCGGAGAGGTCGCCCTCGGCGCGGGCAGCGGCGATGCGCGCCACGATCTCGTCGCGGCCCGGACCCGTCAGACGCTCGAACTCGGCCTTCATCCGGTCGTACGCGTCCTGGGTCAACCACGTCGTGGTCTCGCTCATCACTCCACTCCTTCCGTCGCACCATGCTCCGAGGCGCACCGGTCCGTCCGGTTTGTTCGGGGCTTGGTGCCTCGACCTCCCGGCGGATGTGCCGGAGCACGAGAGGGTGCTCCCGGCCGCACCGGGGCGGCAACCAAAGGACCATGGTAGCAAGCCGTGGTGCGTGCGGGCCGGGACCTGGGGGACTTCTGGTCAGTCCTCGACGAGGTCGCAGCGGTCCACGAGGGCCGTGACGGCCTCCTCGGCGGTCGGGATCGCCTCGACGAAGCGCGTGACCCGGTACTGCGAGGGCCCGACGACGACGTCCGCGACCCCCACCTGCGCATAGCTCTCCGAGAGGGCCTCGACGCGGCACGTCGCGACCGTGCCGGGCGTCATGATGACGTCGAAGGTCACGTCGGTGCGGCTCGGGTCGTGCACCTGGTAGCCGATCGTGTCCCAGCGCACGGGCTGGTTCGCGAACACGAGCGCGACCCACACCGCGACCGCGAGCGCCACGAGCGCGCCGGCACCCAGGGCGACGCGCGACACCCAGCGCCGCGCGGGCGTCGTCGTCGTCCCGTACCGCTCGGCGAGGTAGGCCTCGGGGGTCGTCATGGTTCTCCTTCTCGGCTCTGATGAGACCATTGTCCCTGTATCGAGCACCGCCCGGTCCACGGGCGGTCGAGCCGGGAGGTCTGGTGAGTTCTCAGCCGCTGCGTCTCATGGCCGTGCACGCGCACCCCGACGACGAGTCGAGCAAGGGTGCCGCGGCGACCGCGCGCTACGCCGCCGAAGGGGTCGAGGTGCTCGTCGTGACGTGCACCGGGGGCGAGCGGGGGGACGTCCTCAACCCCAAGCACCCGCCCGTCGAGGGTGGGCTCGAGGCGATGCGCGCGGTGCGCGAGCGCGAGATGGCCCAGGCCGCCGAGGTGCTCGGCGTGCAGCACCGCTGGCTCGGCTTCGTCGACTCGGGGCTGCCTGAGGGGTTCCCCGACGCGCCCGTGCCCGAGGGATCCTTCGCGAGCCTCCCGCTCGAGGAGGCGGCCGCCCCGCTCGTCGCCGCGGTGCGCAAGTTCCGCCCGCACGTCATGACGACCTACGACCCGAACGGCGGGTACCCGCACCCCGACCACATCATGTGCCACCGGGTGAGCATGGAGGCCTTCGTCGCGGCGGGCGACCCCGAGCGGTACCGCGGCACGGGGGAGCCGTGGGAGGTCGCGAAGCTCTACTACAACCACTCCTTCTCGCTCGCTCGCGCACGGGCGCTGCACGAGGCGCTGCTCGCGCGCGGCCTGCCATCGCCCATGGGCGACTGGGTCGAGTCGCGTGAGGCCCGCGAGATCGCCGAGCGGCCCGTGACGACGCGCGTCGAGTGCGCCGAGTTCTTCGACCGCCGCGACGCCGCGCTCGTCGCGCACGCGACGCAGATCGACCCCGAGGGTTGGTTCTTCGCGGTCCCGCGTGATGTCGAGGCCGAGGTGTGGCCGACCGAGGACTTCGAGCTCGCGGAGTCCCGTGTGCCGACCGAGATCCCCGAGGACGACCTGTTCGCGGGGCTGCGCGAGAGGAACGCGTGATGGGTCCTGTCCACCGGCTGCTCGGGGTGCTCGCGCAGGCGACCCCGTCCCCGAGCCCGACGCCGGGTCTGCGCGAGGGCCTCGAGGAGAGTGCGATCTCGCCGGGTCTTGCGGGGTTCCTCGCGATCTTCGGCGTCGCGCTCGCCTCGGTCCTGCTGTTCTACTCGATGACGGGCAAGCTGCGCGGCGTGCGGGTGCGTGACGGCGTCGCGACGACGGTCGAGGCCCCCGTGCAGTCTGACCCCCGGCCAGCGCCCGCCGGGAGCGTCGCCGACGACGGCGTCCCCGCCGCCTCGAGCCAGGACAGCACCGCCGACGACGGCGCCTCGGGGTCCCCGGGCGACGGCGGCCCGGCAGGGGCGCCCGAGAACGACGACGACGCCGCGACCGGCGCCGAGGGGTCCGCCCGCTCGTGAGCGAGCGCCCCGACCGCGTCCGGGTCACTCTCGGGCAGCTCGACGTCGGGCGGGACCGCGCGGCGAACGTCGAGGCCGCGTGCGAGGTCGTGCGTGCTGCGGGCGAGGATGGCGCCCGCCTCGCGGTGCTCCCCGAGTACGCGAGCTGCTACGACCATCGGGGCGTGGGTGTCGAGCACGCCGAGCCGCTCGACGGCCCGTTCCTCACCGCACTGCGCGAGAGCGCCGCGCAGCACGGGGTCGCCGTCGTCGTCGGGACGACCGTGCCCACGCCCGAGGGTGAGCCGCACGGCCCGCGCGCGCAGAACGTCGTCGTCGTGCTCGGACCGGACGGCGGGCTGCTCGGGCAGTACGCCAAGGTGCACCTGTACGACGCGTTCGGTGCGCGCGAGTCCGGCCGCCTGCGCGCGGGCGACCCCGCAGCGCCGCCGCTCGTGGTCGACGTCGCAGGGCTGCGCGTCGGGGTCCTGACGTGCTACGACCTGCGCTTCCCCGAGTCAGCGCGTCGGCTCGCGGTCGCGGGCGCGGAGCTCCTCGCGGTGCCCGCGGCGTGGGCGAGCGGACTGGGCAAGGCCGAGCAGTGGCGCACGTTGCTCGCGGCCCGGGCGATCGAGAACACCGCGTTCGTGGCCGCCGCAGGGCAGTGCGGTCGCGGCCGCACGGGTCGTTCGTGCCTCGTGGGACCCGACGGGCAGGTGCGCGTCGAGGTCTCCGCCGAGCCGGGCACGGTCACGGGCGAGATCGACCTCGCCGAGCTCGCCGAGGCACGGGCACGCAACCCCGTGCTCGAGCTGCGCCGCTTCGACGTCGTGCCGCGCAAGGGCTGAGCAGGTTCAGCGCGCGGCGAGCGTCGCGAGGAACACCGCGACGAGGTGGCACGTGTAGCCCACGACCGTCAGGACGTGGAAGATCTCGTGGAAGCCGAACCACACGGGGCTCGGGTTCGGTCGCTTGAGGCCGTAGATGATCGCGCCCGCGGTGTAAGCGAGCCCGCCCGCGAGGATGAGCCACACGACCGCGGCGCCGCCGGCGGTCCACAGCGGCCCGAGGTAGGCGACCGCGACCCAGCCGAGCGCGAGGTAGATCGGGACGTACAGCCAGCGCGGCGCCCCGAGCCAGAAGATGCGCATGAGCAGGCCCACGAGTGCCCCGGACCACACGATGAGGAGCAGGGTGCGTGCGGTCGCCTCGGGCAGCAGCACGACCGCGAGCGGGGTGTAGGTGCCCGCGATGATGAGGAAGATGTTCGTGTGGTCGAGTCGGCGCAGCACGGCCGCGACGCGCGGGGACCACGTGCCGCGGTGGTAGACCGCGCTCGTGCCGAACAGCAGGACCGCGCTCAGCCCGAACACGGCCGCCGCGACGCGCGGGGCGACGGGGGGAGCGAGCGCGACGAGCACGATCGAGGCGGCGAGGGCGAACGGGGCGGTGCCCGCGTGGACCCAGCCGCGCAGCTTGGGCTTGACCGCGGCGGCGACCTCGGTGAGACGTTCCTGGACGCCGTCGAGCGGGGTCGTCGCGCGGCGGTGGTCCTCGGGCGATGCGGGTGCTGCCATGGGTGCTCCCGGGGGATGCGGACGGTCGGTCAGAGCATAACCTACGGGACCGTAGGTTACTCGAGCGTAACTTCGCGCGACCTCCCCCGAACATCCACACCGAACGCCCGGGACGGCGCGCGGCTGACGCTAGGTTTGTCCCAGCCAGCCCGTCGACGCGCGCCCGAAGGAACCACGTTGCGCCTGCCACACCCGCTCTACCGGATCTACGAGCGACGACTGCTCAACCGGCTGCGCGGCGCGAGCATCCCCCGCCACGTGGGCGTCATGATGGACGGCAACCGCCGCTGGGCCCGCTCGCTCGGCGCGCCCGCCGCAGCCGGGCACCGGCGTGGGGCCGACCACATCGCCGAGTTCCTCGACTGGTCCGAGGAGGTCGGCGTCGAGGTCGTCACGCTGTGGATGCTCTCGACCGACAACCTGCACCGCGACCCCGCCGAGGTCGCCGACCTGCTCGAGATCATCTCGACCGCGGTGCGCCGCCTCGCCGACGCACGCCGCTGGCGGCTCAAGGCCGTGGGGGACCTGCGACTGCTGCCCGAGGACGTCGCCCGGACGCTGCGCGAGGCCGAGAAGCGCACTGCCGACGTCGGCGGGATGCAGGTCAACGTCGCGGTCGGCTACGGCGGACGCCACGAGATCACCGACGCCGTACGCGCCCTGCTGCGCGAGCACGCCGAGGCCGGCACACCGATCGAGCAGCTCGCCGAGGCGCTCACGGTCGAGCACATCGCCCAGCACCTGTACACCCAGGGCCAGCCCGACCCCGACCTCGTGATCCGCACCTCGGGCGAGCAGCGCATCGGCGGCTTCCTGCTGTGGCAGTCGGTGCACTCCGAGTTCTACTTCTGCGACGCCTACTGGCCGGACTTCCGCCGCGTCGACTTCCTGCGCGCGCTGCGCTCCTACGCCGCACGCGAGCGGCGCCTCGGCCGCTAGACCACGCCGTCCCCCGCCCGGGTGACCCCCAGGTGAACACTCCCGCACGACCCGCGTGTCGCACCGGACGCCGTCGGCCCCGGGCGTAGCGTCACGAGGGACGGGCGGCGCCGTCGCCCCGTGGGGAGGATCGCCTTGGCTCGAAGCGCAGGAACCCGGACCACCACCCGCGACGAGGAGGGCCCGGGCGCCGCGCCCCGCGCCGCCTCCCAAGCCGCCGACGACGGCGCCCCGCCGCGCCTCACGTACGTCCTCGACACCTCGGTGCTGCTGAGCGACCCGCGCGCGATCATGCGCTTCGCCGAGCACGAGGTCGTGCTGCCCGTCGTCGTCGTGACCGAGCTCGAGGCCAAGCGCCACCACGCCGAGCTCGGCTATTTCGCGCGCTGCGCACTGCGCCACCTCGACGACCTGCGCGTCACGCACGGGCGTCTCGACGTACCCGTCCCGATCGGGGATTCGGGCGGGACGCTGCGCGTCGAGCTCAACCACTCCGACCCCCAGGTGCTCCCCGCAGGGCTGCGCCTCGGCGACAACGACACGCGCATCCTGTCCGTCGCCGCCAACCTCGCGGCCGAAGGGCGCGACGTCGTCGTCGTCTCGAAGGACCTGCCGATGCGCGTCAAGGCCTCCGCGGTGGGCCTGCGCGCCGAGGAGTACCGCGCCGAGCTCGCGGTCGACTCGGGGTGGACCGGGATGGACACCCTCGACCTCGACGAGGCGCAGATGGCCCGGCTGTGGGACGAGGAGTCCCTCGAGCTCGTCGAGCTCGCGACCGCCCAGGACCGCGAGCTGCCGTGCCACACGGGCCTCGTGCTGCACTCGGCGCGCGGCTCGGCCCTCGGGCGCGTCACGCCCGACAAGCGAGTGCGGCTCGTGCGCGGGGACCAGGACGTGTTCGGCGTGCACGGACGCAGCGCCGAGCAGCGCATCGCGATCGACCTGCTGCTCGACGAGGAGATCGGCATCGTCTCGCTCGGCGGGCGCGCAGGCACCGGCAAGTCGGCCCTCGCGCTCGCGGCCGGCCTCGAGGCCGTGCTCGAGCGGCGCGCCCACCGCAAGGTCATGGTGTTCCGCCCGCTGTACGCCGTGGGCGGGCAGGACCTCGGCTACCTCCCGGGCGACTCCGCGGAGAAGATGAACCCGTGGGCGCAGGCCGTCTTCGACACCCTCGGAGCGGTCGTGAGCCGCGAGGTCGTCGAGGAGGTCATGGACCGGGACCTGCTCGAGGTCCTTCCCCTCACGCACATCCGTGGACGGTCGTTGCACGACGCCTTCGTGATCGTCGACGAGGCGCAGTCCCTCGAGCGCAACGTGCTCCTCACGGTGCTCTCGCGCATCGGGCAGTCCTCGCGCGTGGTCCTCACGCACGACGTCGCGCAGCGCGACAACTTGCGCGTCGGGCGGCACGACGGCGTCGCGGCCGTCATCGAGGCGCTCAAGGGCCACCCGCTGTTCGCCCACATGACGCTCACCCGCTCCGAGCGTTCGCCCGTCGCGGCGCTCGTGACCGAGATGCTCGAGGGCATGGACCTGTGACCGTGCGCAGCTGACCGACCCGGCGGCCGTCCCGCGGGTCGGGACCACCCGCTTCGCTGCCGAGACCCTCGCGCGCTCGCGAGCGGCACCGTACTCTCGACCGGATGATGCACCAGGGGACCGGCAGGCCGGTCGCGCGAGCACGCCACGCCGCGCTCGTCGCGGGGGTGCTCACGCTCGCAGCGTGCAGCGCGGGACCGCCGTCGGCGCCCGAGACGCGCACCGTGACGGTCACGCCGACGTACGAACGCTCGACCGCGCCCGCCCCCGAGCTTCCCGAGCGGCCCGAACCTGTGCTCGACACGGGCGCTGTCAACGCGGGGCACCCCGCCGCGACGGCGGCCGGGATCGAGGTGCTCGCCGAGGGTGGCAACGCGGTCGACGCCGCGATCGCGGCAGCCTTCGCGGTCACGGTCGCCGAGCCGTTCGGCTCGGGCCTCGGCGGAGGAGGTTCGGCGATCCTCGTCGCGCCGGGTGAGGACCCGGTCAACGTCGACTACCGCGACGTCGTGCCCGCCTCGGGGGTCCCCGCGGACTTCACGGGCGTGCCGGGCCTCGTCGCAGGGCTGTGGCACCTGCACTCCGAGCGCGGGACGATGCCCTGGGCGCGTCTCGTGCAGCCCGCGATCGACCTCGCGCGCGACGGGGTGCCGGTCTCGCAGATGCTGCACGACCAGATGCGCATGCGCTACGGCTCGGGGGCGGTGCAGGGGCTCGAGCACTTCGCGCCGGGCGGCAGGCCGCTCGCGAAGGGTGAGCTGCTCGTCCAGGAGGAGCTCGCGCGCTCGCTCACGATCGTCGCGGAGGACGGCGCGGAGGGTTTCTACCGCGGCCGGCTCGCGACGCAGCTGGCGAAGGCGCACAAGAGCCTCGACGCAGCCTCGCTCGGGGCGTACGAGGTGCAGGTCTCGCCGCCGCCGCGCGGGCAGTTCGGCGAGTACACGGTGCTCGGGGCGAGCCCTGCACTGCCCGGTCCCGGGTTCATCCAGCTGCTCCAGCTCGTCGAGGCGCTCGACGTGGCCTCGACCACGCCCGGCTCGGCTGAGTACGTCAACGTCGTCGCGACCGCGCTGCGCCGGGCCTTGCGCACGATGAAGAACGAGATCGGCGACCCGGCCTTCGTCGACGTCGACTCCGACACGCTCACCGACCGGGAGGCGAACGCCCGCCTCGCGCGCGGTCTGGGGCTCGCGGGTCCCGACCCGCAGCCCGACCCCACCTCGGACCCTTCGCCAGACCCGACCCCGAAGAAGCCGCGGCCCACCAAGAAGCCCAAGCCCGACCCGAAGCCGGACCCGACGCCGACCCGTACGACCGAGCCGGAGCCCGAGCCCGACCAGGAGCCCGAGCCCGAGGACACCGAGACGCCGCCCGAGGGCCCCGGCGACCCCGAGCCGCCGTCGGGCGACGCGGGCGGCGCGTGGGAGCCCGTGCCGTGGGACGAGGAGCAGACCTCCCCGGGCGAGACGACGCACCTCACGGTCGTCGACTCGAGCGGCCTCATGGTCACGATGACCAACACGCTCACGAGCCTGTGGGGCTCGCGCCAGTACGTCGGCGGGTTCTTCCTCAACGACCAGCTCAACCGCTTCGCCAAGATCGCCGGGCCCAAGAACACGCCCTCGCCCGGTCGGCGCACGGTCTCGTGGAGCCTGCCAGCGATCCTCGTCGACGCCGAGGGCCGCCCGGTGCTCGGGATCGGCTCGCCCGCAGGGGAACGCATCCCGGCGATCC
>JAJUHG010000042.1 GCA_029267995.1 Micrococcales bacterium | reverse complement strand
CCGAGAGCACCGCGGTCGAGCTGCGCCGCGCGGGCTGGCGAGTCACGCTCGTGCGGGTCGGCGAGCCGTTCGCCGAGGCGTGGGGCCGACTCCTGGGGGCGCAGCGATGACGACGACCGCGAACCCCGCCGCCCCGACCGAGACGACGACGGCGTCGCGCGCACGCACGCGCTCGCCGCTGCGTCCCCACTCGACGACGGCCCTCGCGGTCGCCGCGGTCACGACGTCGGCGTGGGCGCTCAACCCGCTGCTCGAGGCGGGCCGCTGGGCGCTGCTCGCGTTCCTCGCGTGCGCCGCTCTCGCGTGGGGCACCGCGTGGCTGCGCACCTGGGTGCGCTCGCCCGCCGTGCCGACGCTCGCGGGCTTCGCTGCCCTGACCTACGGGCTCACGATCGCCTATCTCTCCCCGCCGCGCGGGGTCGAGCTCCTCCCCGACGGGGACACGCTGCGGCGCCTCGGGCTGCTCGCCGAGCAGACCATGGCCACGATCCAGGAGTCGGTCGCCCCGATGGAGGTCACCCCGGGGGTCGAGGCCGCGACGATCGGCGGGATCTGTGCGGTGCTCCTGCTCGTCGAGCTGTGCTGCTTCGGGCTGCGCGCCCCCGCGTGGTCCGCGGTGCCGCTGCTCGCGCTGTGGGCACCGGCGATCCTGCTGTACATCGACGTCTCGGCGCTCACCTTCTTCCTCGCAGCTCTCACCTTCCTCCTCCTGCTCGGGCTCGCGGGCGAGGGTGTCGGCAGCGACGTCGACGAACGGCGCCGGCACACGGGGATCGTGAGCGCGTGGTCGGTCACCGTGACCGTCCTCGTGCTCGTCGCGACACCGCTCGTGCTGCTCGCCCCCGGCTGGGGCTCGAACCCGCTGCCGTTCATCGGTTCGGGCGGAGGGGGCGCGCTGTTGCTGAGCAACGAGCTCGACATGCGCGAGAACCTCGGCAGGCAGTCGAACGAGGTCGCGCTGCGGTACCACGTCGCGCCCACGACGGTCGGCGCGCTGCGGCTGCGCACACTGCACGAGTTCGACGGCGAGACATGGCACCTCGACGAGCGGGGCGGGCAGCGCGAGGAGCTCGGGCCCGACACGATCCTGTGGCCCGAGGACGTCCCTGCGGCGCTCCTCGACGGCGAGGAGACGCACGTCGACGTCGAGATCGTCGGGCTGCGTGAGGAGCGGTTGCCGATCCCCGTCTTCCCGCGCGTCGTCGACGCGCCCGCGCGGTGGGGGTACGACCCGGCGCGCGACGAGGTCGTGGGTCGCCAGCGCACCCGGCCCGGTGAGCGCTACTCGCTGCGCACCACGACGACGGCGATCACCCCCGAGCTGCTGCGCGCGGCGGGACGTGGCACCCCCGACCGGGTCGAGCAGTACCTCGCCCTCCCCGACACCGTCCACCTCACCGACGTCGCCGAGCGCGCGCGGGAGATCACGGCCGACGCCACGACGCCGTACGACCAGGCGCTCCTGCTGCAGACCTTCCTGCGCAGCCCGCCGTTCGAGTACCGCACGGTCGTCCCGGCCCCCGTCACGGGGGACGCCGTGTGGGACTTCCTCGAGTCGGGTCAGGGGTACTGCGTGCAGTTCGCGACCGCGATGACGGTCATGGCGCGCACGCTCGGCATCCCGGCGCGGATGGCCGTGGGCTTCCTGCCCGGCTCGGCGATGGCGGGCAGCCCCCGCACCTACGAGGTGCGCGGGGACCGCGCGCACACGTGGCCCGAGCTGCACTTCGACGGGATCGGCTGGGTGCGCTTCGAGCCGACGCCGGCGGTCCAGTCGGGTCTGCCGCCCGCCTACGCCGACCCGTTCGCGAACCAGGGCGGCGGCGCCCCCGAGGAGGAGTTCCCGACCGGGACCGCCGGTCCCGTGCCCGCGCCGACGACGACGCCCGGCCAGGGCGGAGGGCTTGTGGGCGGGATCGGTCGCACCTTCGACGACACCCCCGCGTGGCTGTTCGCCGCGGCCGGGGCGCTCGTGCTCGCGCTCGCCGCGGGGATCGTCCTGGGCGTGCGCGGGGCGCGACGGCGCAGCGCCGCTCGGCTCACCCCTGAGTCGGCGTGGCGCAGGATGCGGGACCGGCTCGGCGCGGCCGGGGTCACGTGGCACGACTCCGCGACGCCACGCGGGGCGGCCCGAGAGATCCGCCGCGAGCTCGGCAGGCGCGGTGGCGTCATGCTCGGCGAGGACGCTCAGCGCGGCCTTGCGCTGCTCGTGAAGTCGCTCGAGACCGAGCGCTACTCACCGCGGTCCGCCGATGCGACGCCGCACGAGCTCGAGGTCGCGCTCACGGCAGTGCTCGACGACCCGGCGTTCGACAAGCAGCGGGTCCCGAGCCGCTGACCGGCAGCGGTCCGGGCGTGCGGCTCAGCGGCCGCGCTCGTCCCGACGGCGCTCCCAGCGCTCCTCGAGGCGAGTCATGAAGGAACCGCGCTTGCGGCTCGGACGGCGCACCGAGCCGTCACTCGTGACGACCCCCTGGGGACCGCGGCGGCGCGGGGGCGCGAAGCCGTACGCGACCGCCGCGAACATCACGAGGAAGCCGACCACGCCGAGCCACACCTGCGACAGAGCCGCCCCACCCACGAGGGCGAGCAGGCCCACGATCACACCGACCGCGACGATCGACCACTGGGTCGCACTCGAGCGTCCGCCGGACTGCATGGTCGAAGCGAGCCTCGGGTCGTCGGAGGCAAGCTGTCGCTCCATCTGCTCCAGCACGCGTTGCTCGTACTCGGAGAGAGGCATCGTCACCCCCGTGTCTCAGCCATCGCCGTGGGCGCGTCCCGCGGTCGTGCTCCTCAGGATAGTTGCCCTGAGGCCAGGTGTGTAGTCGAGGGACCCTGCCGACGCTCAGGAATCACCCCCGCGGCGATCGCAGCGCTGCCGAATCGCTCGCGGACCTCGTCCATCGCCTGCTCGGCCGCCGCCCGTACGCTCCCCGGCGCCTCGGCCTGCCCGCCGAGCGCGAGCTCGTCGAAGGTCGGCTGAACGGGGGTCGCGGCCGCGCTGCTGAGTCCTTCACCGCGGATCCCGACGAGCCGGACGGCGAGCCCGCGCAAGTCGACCGCCGCGAGGAGCTCGCGTCCCACGAGGAACATCTCGCGCCCGACGTCCGTGGGGCTTGTCAGGGTGCGCGAGCGCGTGAGGGTGCGAAAGTCGCTCGTGCGGACCTTGACCGAGACCGTCCGGGCGACGAGCCCCTGCTTGCGCAGCCGTGCACCGCACTCGTCGGCGAGCTCGCGCAGCCGAGCCTCGACCACGTCCATGTCGCGCTGGTCACGGCCGAACGTCGACTCCGCACCGATCGACTTCTCGGTGCGCCCCGGTCGCACCGGGCGAGGGTCGCGACCCCAGGCGAGGTCGTGCAGGTGAGCGCCCGCTGCCGCGCCGACCGCGCGCTGCACGAGGGCCACGTCACTGTCGGCGAGCTCGGCGACCGTCGTGATGCCCCAGCGTGCGAGCGCGGCGCGGGTCTGCTCCCCGACGCCCCACAAGGACTCGACCGGGAGCGTGCGCAGGAACGGCACGGTCGCCTCACGCGGGACGAGGAGCAGGCCGTCGGGCTTGGCGAAGGTCGAGGCGAGCTTCGCGACGAACTTGTTGGCGGCGACCCCGACCGAGCACGTGATGCCGTGCCGTTCACGCACCTGGGTGCGGATGCGCTCGGCGATGTGGCTCGACGGGCCGAGCCGACGCCGGGCCCCCGCGACGTCGAGGAAAGCCTCGTCGACACTGATCTGCTCGACGAGGGGCGTCACCTCGGCGAGCACCGCCATCACCTGGCGCGAGACCTCGCGGTACGTGCGATGGTCGGGCGGGATCACGACCGCGTGCGGGCACAGCCGCAGCGCGCGCGCCATCGGCATGGCCGAGTGCACCCCGAAGGCCCGCGCCTCGTAGGTCGCCGCGAGCACGACCGAGCGTTCCTTGCCGCCCACGACGACGGGCCGGCCACGTAGGTGGGGACGACGCGCGATCTCGACCGAGGCGAAGAACGCGTCCATGTCGACGTGCAGGATCGAGGCACCCGTGTCGTCGCTCCCCCAGTCGCGCCGGACCTCGACGCCCGGCCGCACGCGGCTCACGGCCTCATCCCGCCCTGGACCCCGCACCGCTCCCGACGACCGGAGGAGCCGGGGCGACCTCGTGCTGGGCAGACTCCTCGAGCGCGATGCGCACCTCGTCGACGAAGTCCTCGGCCGCCGCGAGCAGCTCACCCGAGCGCTGCTCGTCGACGACTCCGGCCACGCCGGCCTCGATGTCCGCACGGGCACGCGCCCCCGAGGCGAAGTAGGCGGTCCACCCCTCGAACTCCGGTGCGGTGCGTGCGAGCAGCTCCCAGACCGCGCGCGGCCCACGACGCGTCGTCGGGCGCCCCCATGCTGCGACGAGCGCGGCGGCGGCGCGCAGCGCCGCGAGGTGGGCGTGCACGAACCGGTCGTCCGGGTCGGCCGTGAAGCGCGCCGCGAGGAGCTCGGCGTCCGCGCGGCGCAGCAGCTGGACGGTCGCGGGCGGGAGCGGCGCCCCGCGCCCCGAGGCCTTCGAGCGTGCTGCCATCGTTCTCACACCTCCATGATCGAACACGCGTTCGACCTTCGTCAAGTCCTGCCGACCGGCCTACCGTGGTGCCATGGCCCGTCGTCCGCGATCATCGCGCGCCCCTCTGACACCCCGGGTCCCCGCCGGACCGGTTCCGACGACGACGGGAACGGTCGAGCTCCTGCCCGACCCGAGCGCACCGCGCGCCTTCACGCTCATGCTCGACGGCGTCCCGAGCTCGCACGTCGACCTCGACGACCCCGAGCACCTCGAGTTCGAGTACATGCAGCAGATGGCCGCGGTGCTCGACCGGCTCGCCCCCACGGGCGCCCCGATCGCCGCGGTGCACCTCGGGGGCGCTGGCTGCACCCTCGCGCGCTACATCCACGCGTGCAGACCAGGCTCGCGTCAGCTCGCGGTCGAGATCGACGAGCTCCTCGCGCGCCACGTGCGCGAGTGGTTCGAGCTGCCCCGCGCCCCCGCGCTGCGCATCCGCGTCGGGGACGCACGAGAGGTGCTCGCGACCCTCCCCGACGCGAGCGCCGACGTCGTCGTGCGTGACGTCTTCGCCGACGCGCACACCCCGGCGCACGTGCAGACCCTCGAGTTCACGGCCGAGGTCGCGCGCGTCCTGCGACCCGACGGCGTCTACCTCGCGAACGTCGCGGACCGCCCGCCACTTGCCCTCGCCCGGTCCGAGGCCGCGACCGTCGCGGCCGTCTTCGGTGACCTCGCTGTCATGGCGGAGCCGGCCTTGTTGCGCGGGCGGCGGTACGGCAACGTCGTGCTCGCCGCGACCCGATCGTCCGAGGTGCTTGCGAGCGCGGACCTCGCCCGCGCGGTGCGTTCGCTGCCCGCACCCTCGAGGATCCTCGTGGGCGCCGAGGCCGTGGGCTTCACCGGGCGCGCCCCGGTCCTGCGCGACCCCGAGCCCGCGGACCCGCCGCACGCGGGATGAGCCCGAGCTCGGACACGAACGAGGCCGCACCCGTCGGGGTGCGGCCTCGCGGTCAGACGTGGTGCGCTCGGCTCAGGCCGGGACGACCTTCTCCGCCTGGGGACCCTTGGGGCCCTGCGTGATCTCGAACTCGACGCGCTGGCCCTCCTCGAGGGTCCGGTAGCCCTGCGTCTCGATGTTCGAGTAGTGGACGAACACGTCTGCGCCGCCGCCGTCCTGGGCGATGAACCCATAGCCCTTCTCGGCGTTGAACCACTTCACAGCACCCTGTGCCATATCTTGCTTCCTTACTGTTCCATCCGGGGACGGTCTTGCGGCCGGCGAGCTGCCGGCCTTCCTGCCGCAATGCTTCGGTCCCACGTCATGAACCGGGTGGACCAGCCGAGGCTGGGGTGCCGGAGTCCCGGCGCCGGGTCGAGCGGTAGTACGTACGTCACTGCAACGGCCCACACTCTGCCACGCAGCGCGAGAGCCGCGCCATGAGTTCTTGGTGACTAAAGGCGCATCTTTTGGTAACGATGTGGTAAAGGACGCGACTCACTGACCCTGGTCGCGCCGCTGCTGCGCGAGGAACTCCTCGAAACGTGCACCGAGCTCGTCCGCGGTCGGGATGCGCCCGCCCTCGGCGAGCATGCTCTCGCCCTCGGTCCCGCGCCGGAACGCGTCGTACTGGTTCTCGAGCGCCTGGACGACCTCGAGGGCCTCGTCGGACTCCGAGAGCTGACGCTCGACCTCCTCGGCGGCGCGCAGCACCGCGGGCTCGAGCTCGAGGCGCGCGAGGTCGAGACCCGTGAGCCGCTCGAGGTACGCGAGCCCGGTCACCGCCGCGGCCGGGTACGTCGAGCTCGACAGGTAGTGCGGCACGTGGACCGCGACACCGACCGCGTCGTGCCCCGCCTGCCCGAGCCGCAGCTCGAGGAGCGAGCCGACGCTCCCGGGCACCTGGACCGTGCCGAACCACGACGGGAAGTCCTCGACGAGCTCGGGCCGCGTCCCGTGCACCGTCGCCGAGAGCTCTCGGGTGTGCGGGACCGCCATGGGGATGCCGTGCACCCCCGCGACGAGCGAGACGTCGAAGCGCTCGACGAGCTGCCGCACGGCAGCGACGAACCGCTCCCACTGCAGGTCCGGCTCGAGCCCGTGCAGGAGGAGGAACGGGGTGCCGCCCTCGTCCTCGAACAGCTCGATCGCGAGCTCGTGCTCCTCGACGTCGGCCCACGTGCTCGACGCGAAGGTCATCGCGGGCCTGCGGCTGCGGTAGTCGATCAGCTCGTCGACCTCGAAGGTCGCGAGGCGCCGAGGCTCGAACACCGCGCGCAGGTGGTCGGTGACGACCTGCGCGACCGAGCCCGAGTCGACGAAGCCGCGCACCGCGTGCAGCAGGACGGGGGCCCCTCCGCTCGCCGTGACCGCGGCGGCCACCTCGGGGTCGATCTCGTAGAGCTTCTTCGGGTTGCGCATCGCGCGAGGATCTCCTTGCCTCTCGGGTCCAGCATCGGACGTCCACCTGAGCAACGTCCCAGGCCGTCCCAGGATTCCATCCCGAGCCGATGGACTCTGCCCGCCCCGTGGCGGATAATGGACGGTCGCCTTGCGCGAGGTGCACGGGCGACGGGGACGAAAGGACGGCAGTGACCGACGGTCGGACGGCGCACGAGATCGACTCCCCCCTCCCCTCCCCCCTCGACGACCCGACCCGGACGGACGCGCCGTCGGCACCCGGTCAAGGTGCCACGACCCCGCCGCGGCTCGAGGACGAGCTCGCGGGCGAGCAGCGCGTCGTGGACACCGTGTACACGCGCCTCGACGAGCTGCGCGCGCACACCCGAGAACGGCTGCGCCGGGTGCGGCGCGGGCGCGGCGGCGGGACCCCGCAGAACCGCTCGGAGCGCGACTCCTTCGCGACGATGTACGAGGACCGGCTCGCGCAGCTCGAGTCGGTCGAGGACCGTCTCGTGTTCGGGCGGCTCGACCTGCACGACACGACGCGCCGCTACGTCGGGCGGATCGGCCTGACCGACGCCGAGCACGACACGCTCCTGACCGACTGGCGCGCGCCCGCCGCAGAGCCGTTCTACCGTGCCACTGCCGCGCGGCCCGACGGCGTCGTGCGGCGCCGTCACCTCGTGACCCGCGGTCGCACCGTGACGGGCATCGAGGACGACGTGCTCGACCTCGAGGCGCTCGAGGCGCGCGACGACCTTGCGACCGTCTCGGGCGACGGCGCGCTCCTCGCGGCGCTCGGCGCGGGGCGCACGGGCAAGATGCACGACATCGTCGCGACGATCCAGGCCGAGCAGGACGCGATCGTGCGTGCTCCGCTCACGGGCGCGCTCGTCGTCCAGGGCGGGCCCGGGACGGGCAAGACCGCCGTCGCGCTGCACCGCGCCGCGTACCTGCTCTACGCGCACCGCGAGGTGCTCGAGCGCTCGGGCGTGCTCGTCGTGGGTCCGAGCGACGACTTCTTGCGCTACATCGACCAGGTCCTGCCCTCGCTCGGCGAGACCGGCGTCCTCGCGACGACGGTCGCAGGACTCTTCCCCGGCATCGTCGCGAGCGGGGAGGAGCCCGAGGAGGTCGCCGAGATCAAGGGCCGCGCGGTGTGGGCACGCATCATCGCGCGCGCCGTGCGCCAGCGTCAGCGCGTCCCGGCCGAGCCGGTCCCCGTCACGCTCGACGGACGGACCGTCGTCATCACCCCCGCCGACGTGCGCGCCGCGATCGCCCGGGCACGCCGAGGTCACCGGGCCCACAACCAGGCGCGCGTGACCTTCGTGCGCGAGATGCTCGCGCGGCTCGCGGCACAGTACTCCGAGCAGCTCGCGATGCCCGTGCCGCCCGACGAGCGCGGCGACATCATGGAGGACCTGCGCACGACGCGCGAGGTCCGCGTCGCGCTCAACCTCGCGTGGATGCCGCTCACCCCCCAGGGGCTCCTCGAGGACCTGTTCGCCAAGCCGCACCGGCTCGAGGCCGCCGCGCGTGAGCTCTCGGCGCGCGAGCGCGAGCTCCTGCGTCGCGAGAAGGGCGCCCCGTGGACCCCCGCGGACGTCCCCCTGCTCGACGAGGCGGCCGAGCTGCTCGGCGAGGACGACCAGGCCGCGCGCGCCCGCGCGAGGCTCGACGCCGAGCGCCACGCCCAGGACGTCGAGTACGCCCGCAGCGTCCTCGAGGGCTCGGCCGCGGGCGCCTTCGTCTCGGCCGAGCTGCTCGCCGAGCGGTTCGCCTCGCGCGGGCCCGACCTCACGACGGCCGAGCGCGCCGCGGCCGACCGGACCTGGACCTACGGGCACGTGATCGTCGACGAGGCCCAGGACCTCTCGCCGATGGACTGGCGCGCGATCCTGCGCCGGGTCCCGACCCGTTCGCTCACGATCGTGGGCGACCTCGCGCAGACCGCCGCGCGCGGGAGCACCGGATCGTGGGCCGAGCGGATCGATCCCGTGCTCTCGACCGCGTGGCGGCTCGAGGAGCTCACCGTGAGCTACCGCACGCCCGCGACGATCACCGAGGCGGCGATGCGGGTCGCCCGGCGCGCGGGTCTGGCCCCGAGCCCGCTCACCTCGGCGCGCGACGTCCCCGACGCGCTCGTGGTCGAGCGCACGGACGAGCTGCGCACCACGGTGCGCGACCATGCGACCGCCGCGCTCGGTCTCGTCGCGCGCGGTGCCGAGGGCCGTGCCGCCGTCGTCGTCGCCGAGGAACGGCTCGCTGCGCTCCAGGAGTCGCTCGCCGACCTCGCGGTGCGCGACGAGCTCTCGGGCGAACCCGTGCTGCGCGTCCTGACGGCCCGCGAGTCCAAGGGCCTCGAGTTCGACGTCGTCGTGCTCGTCGAGCCGGCCGAGATCCTCGCCGAGTCGCCCGGGAACCTCTACGTCGCGATGACCCGGCCGACGCGTCAGCTGCGGGTCGTGCACGCCGCAGAGCTCCCGGCCGGTCTCACCGACGGCGACTTCTAGGCCCCGAGGACGACCGCGAGGCGAGCCCATCGCTGTCCGACGGGCGGTATGAACTTGGGTCGACGCGCGGCGAGGTGCACGATAGGGGCGTGCTGCGCGCCCTCCTCCTCGAGAACCTCCACCCCGTCGCCCGTGAGCTCCTTGTCGCCCAGGGGATCGAGGTGACGACCCGCTCGGGCGCCCTCGACGAGGACGAGCTCATCGAGGCCCTCGACGGCGTCCACCTGCTCGGCATCCGCTCGAAGACGCACGTGACCGAGCGGGTCGTCGAGAACGCCCCCGACCTGCTCGCGATCGGCGCGTACTGCATCGGCACGAACCAGATCGACCTGTCGGCAGCGGCGCACCGCGGCATCGCGGCGTTCAACGCACCGTTCTCCAACACGCGCTCGGTCGTCGAGCTTGCGCTCGCCGAGATCATCGCGCTCGCGCGCCGGCTCACCGAGCGCGACAAGGCGCTGCACGCGGGGGTGTGGGACAAGACGGCCGAGGGCGCCCACGAGGTCCGCGGCCGCACGCTCGGGATCGTCGGCTACGGCAACATCGGGACCCAGCTCTCGGTGCTCGCCGAAAACCTCGGCATGACGGTCGTGTTCTACGACACCCAGGAGAAGCTCGCGCTCGGCAACGCGCGCCGCGCCGAGACGCTCGACGAGCTCCTCGCGGTGGCCGACACCGTGACGCTGCACGTCGACGGGCGCGCGGGCAACGCGGGCCTGTTCGGCGCAGAGCAGTTCGCGAAGATGAAGCCCCGCTCAATCTTTCTCAACCTCTCGCGCGGCTTCGTCGTCGACTACGCGGCCCTGCGCGAGTCGATCCTCTCGGGCCACATCGCGGGCGCCGCGATCGACGTGTTTCCCGACGAGCCCAAGAAGCGCGGCGACGCCTTCGACTCCGAGCTGCGCGGCCTGCCCAACGTCATCCTCACCCCGCACGTGGGCGGATCGACGCAAGAGGCCCAGGAGTCGATCGGCAACTTCGTCTCGGGCAAGCTGCGCGACTACCTCACGACGGGCTCGACGACGCTCAGCGTCAACCTGCCCAACCTCGCCCTCGCCCAGACCAACGGTCGGCACCGCTTCGCCCACCTGCACCGCAACACCCCCGGGGTGCTCGCGGCGGTCAACCAGACGCTCGCCGAGCACGGGGTCAACATCGCGAGCCAGCTGCTCGCGACCCAGGGCGACCTCGGTTACGTCGTGACCGAGGTCGACGGCGCGGTGGACCCCGCGGTCGAGGCCGCGCTCGCCGCGATGGAGCAGACGATCCGGCTGCGCGTCCTGAGCTGACGGCGGGTCCGCGCCACGGTCACCCATGGCGCGGACCGGCCACTGGCTCGGTCCGGGTCAGCCCGACTTGCGGCGGAAGAACCGCGGACCGCCGCCCGTCGTCTCGGGCCCGTGCACGGAACCCGTCTGCTCGGCCGACTCCGCCGAGCGGTGGTGGTTGGCCTTCTTGCGCTCGAGGGCCTCGCGGAACCGAGCCTTGACATCCTCGTCGGGCGCCCGTGCGCCACCTTCCTTGTCAGCCATCTGGGCCTCCTTCGGCTCGACTCGTCGACCCTAGTGTGAGACGCGCGACCCCGCCCCTCAACGCCTTTTCGTGCGCGCTAGGGTCGAGGTCATGAGCGATCCTCACGTGCCCGCGCCGGGCCGCTACGACGAGATGACCTACCGCCGCTGCGGGCGCAGCGGGCTCCTGCTGCCTGCGATCAGCCTCGGCCTGTGGCAGAACTTCGGCGCCGCGGACCCCGCCTCGACCCAGCGCGAGATCGTCCTGCACGCCTTCAACCGCGGCGTCACCCACTTCGACCTCGCGAACAACTACGGGCCTCCCCCTGGGGCGGCCGAGGAGTCCTTCGGCCGGATGCTCGCGACGGACCTGCGCCCGTACCGCGACGAGATCGTCGTGTCGACCAAAGCCGGCTACCGGATGCACCCCGGCCCCTACGGCGAGTGGGGCTCGCGCAAGTACCTGCTGTCCTCGCTCGACGCCTCGCTGCGCCGGATGGGGCTCGACACGGTCGACATCTTCTACTCCCACCGCGACGACCCCGACACCCCCCTCGAGGAGACGATCGGGGCGCTGCGGACCGCTGTTGAGTCCGGACGCGCGCTCTACGCGGGCCTCTCCTCCTACTCCGCGGCCCGCACCCTCGAGGCCGTCGCGATCGCCCGGGACATGGGCCTGCCCCTGCTCATCCACCAGCCCTCGTACTCGATGCTCAACCGGTGGGTCGAGCAGCCGGACCCGGGCGCAGACGGCCTGAGCCTGCTCGATGTCCTCGAGAAGGTCGGGATGGGGATGATCGCCTTCTCCCCGCTCGCGCAGGGCATGCTCACCTCGCGCTACCTCGAGGGCGTGCCCGAGGACTCCCGGGCCGCGCGCGCGGGCTCGCTGCGCCCTGAGTTCCTCTCCGAGGAGAACCTCGCGCGGGTGCGGGCGCTCGACGCGATCGCCAAGCAGCGCGGGCAGAGCCTCGCCCAGCTCGCCCTCGCGTGGGCGCTGCGCGACCCGCGCGTCACCTCGCTCCTGCTCGGCGCGAGCTCGGTGCGCCAGCTCGACGAGAACCTCGCCGCGATCGAGCGCCTCGAGCTCTCCGAGGACGAGCTCGCCGCGATCGAGGAGCACGCGGTCGACAGCGGGATCAACATCTGGGCGGCGCGCTCGCGCCGCTGAACGACCGCAGGTGCGGTCGCCCGCTCAGGGGCGGCCGAGATCCGCGAGCTCGTCGGGCGAGCCAGCGCCCGCGGCCGCTTCGTCGGCCGCCTCGGTCGCCTCGTTCTAAGCGCGCAAGGCCGTGATCGCGGCCTCGAAGTCCTCGAGGCTCGCAAAGCCCTGGTAGACCGAGGCGAACCGCAGGTAGGCGACCTCGTCGAGCTCGCGCAGCGGACCGAGGATCGCCAGGCCCACCTCGTAGGAGTCGAGCTCGGCGCTCCCGCCCGCGCGGACGTTCTCCTCGACGCGCTGGGCGAGCATCGCGAGGTCGTCCTCCGAGACGGGCCGCCCCTGGCACGCCTTGCGCACCCCGGCGATGATCTTCTCGCGGCTGAACGGCTCGACCACGCCCGAACGCTTGACGACCGAGAGGCTCGCGGTCTCGATCGTCGTGAACCTCCGACCGCACTCGGGGCACTGGCGGCGGCGCCGGATCGACGCGCCGTCGTCGGAGGTCCTCGAGTCAACGACCCGGGAATCCCCGTGCCTGCAGAACGGGCAGTGCACGCCGCCTCCTCGCCGTCGGGCCGCGGCCCTCGCTGATCGGTTCGGGGCACCACGTGAGCGCCCCTGCAACATCTGCGAGAAACCTAGACCGACGGGTGCGAGCGCGCAAACACCCGGCTCACCGACCGGCCGGTGGGGCCGCCCCCGGGACCAGCGTGGGTCAGTCCTGGTCGGCCGGGACGACGAGCTGCTGGCCCGCGACGAGCGAAGGGCCCGACAGCTCGTTGAGCGACATGAGCTCGTCGACGACGTCGCGCACGTCTGCCCCGGGAGCGGCGTGGGCCGTCGCGATCGACCATAGGGTCTCGCCCGCCCCGACGGTGTACAGGTCGACCTCGAGACCGCGCTCGGGGCTCGAGGCGGTCGCCCGGCCCCCCACGAGGCCCACGACGAGGGCGAGCACGACCGCGAGGACCGTCACGACCCGGCGCCCGCGGGCGGTCAGGTGCAAGGGCGCCTGCTCGCGCGCCGGACGACGGCGGGCGGCGTGCACGGGGAAGGCCACGTGCTCGGCAGTGATCGCGCTCATCGTCTGCTCCATCCTCCGGGTGGCCGCGACCTGCGGCTCTGTACGTGTGTTCGTCATACACATGTTCCTCGAACGGGTGTACCGTTGTCAATCGGAAGGCGCGACACACTCGAACAAATGTCTGGTCCGACGTCGTCGGCGCCCTACTGTGGAGGTAGCCGACCACGAGCCACCGACACTCGGGCGACCGGGGCACCGCACGGAGCTCCCGGGGGCGGCGCGGCAGGAACCGAACGGAGGAACGACGGTGACCCACGACGGATCGACCAGCACCGACGGGCAGGACGAGGAGCTCGCGACCGTGCACTCCCTGCCCGAGCGACCCTCCGTCCAGGACGGGCTCACGCCCCGCCAGCGCAAGATCCTCGACACGATCCGCACCTCGATCCTCGAGCGGGGCTACCCACCGAGCATGCGCGAGATCGGTGCGGTCGTCGGTCTCGTGAGTCCCTCGAGCGTCAAGCACCAGCTGACCGCGCTCGAGCGCAAGGGATACCTGCGTCGCGACCCGAACCGTCCACGTGCGATCGAGGTCATCCAGCCCGACGACGCGCGCGCCCTGCGCCCGCGTGGCTTCGACCAGCCCGACTACGGTCTCGAGCACCTCTCCCCCGGCGACGAGGCGCCCGAGCCCGCCTACGCCCCGCTCGTCGGGCGGATCGCAGCGGGCGGCCCGGTCCTGGCCGACCAGCACGTCGAGGACGTCTTCCCGCTCCCGCGCCAGCTCGTCGGGGACGGTGAGCTCTTCCTGCTCAAGGTCACGGGCGACTCGATGATCGACGCAGCGATCTGCGACGGCGACCTCGTCGTGGTCCGCTCGCAGCCGACCGCCGAGAACGGCCAGATCGTCGCCGCGATGCACGACGGCGAGGCGACGGTCAAGACCTTCAAGCGTGCCGACGGGCGCGTGTGGCTCCTGCCTGCGAACCCCGCCTACGAGCCGATCCCCGGCGAGGAGTTCGAGATCCTCGGTCGCGTCGTCTCGGTGCTCCGCGCACTCTGAGGCGGCGAGGGCTCAGAAGCCAAGGCCGCTCGCGACCTCGCGCAGGGCCTCGCCCGAGCGGCGCAGGTCGCTCAGCTCGTCAGCACTCATGGGCACCTCGATCTGCGCCTGCGCACCTGCCCTGCCCACGACCGTCGGGACGGACAGGCATACGTCCGACTGCCCGTGGTACCCCTCGAGCAGCCGCGAGACGGGCAGCACCCGGTGCTCGTCCTTGAGCACCGCCTCGATGATGCGCGTCGTCGCGAGGCCCACCGCGTAGTTCGTGGCCCCCTTGCCCTCGATGATGCGGTACGCCGAGCGCACGACCTCTTCCGCGATCCGCTCACGCACCTCGCGCGTGAGCGGACCGCCCGCACCCGGCATCCCGGGCCACTCGAGGAGCGGCACCCCGCCGATCGTCGCCGAGCTCCACAGCGGGAACTCGGTGTCACCGTGCTCGCCCGCGACGTACGCGTGCACGTTCTGCACCGCGACGCCGCAGTGCTGCGCGACGAGATAGCGCAGCCGCGAGGAGTCCAGGACGGTCCCGCTGCCGAACACCCGCTCGGGCGGCAGGCCCGAGGTCTTGAGCGCCGCATAGGTCACGACGGCGACCGGGTTGGTGACCAT
>JAJUHG010000041.1 GCA_029267995.1 Micrococcales bacterium | reverse complement strand
TGGGCCCGCAAGAGCTCGGTGTGGGCGAGGTCGTGCTCGAGCCGCTCGGCCTCGAAGGTCCGTGCGGCCTCGGCGAGCTTCTGGTCGGCCTCCGCGACGAGTCCCGCGTCGACGAGCACCTGGGCTCGGTCGAGCAGCGCGACCGCGGGCGAGGCACCGTGCTCGACGCTCGCGGCCTCGCTCATCGCCGCGAGCGCCGCGGGCAGGTCGCCCGCGAGGAAGTGCGCGTAGCCGAGGTTGTGCCGCGCCTTGAACGCACGCAACGCGTCCCCTGCCGCCTGGGCCCGCTCGGCGCTCGCGAGCAGGTCGGCCCGCGCGGCGTCGAGGCGGCCGAGCTCGAGCAGGAGCGAGCCGCGGTTGAGCAGGATCCGGCACGCGTCGACGGGCTCTGCCGCCTCGAGGTTCCGGATCGCCTCGTCGAGCGCCGCAAGGGCCCCGCGGGGGTCGCCCGAGCGCATGCGCACGAGACCCAGCTGGCCGAGCACCGCGACCTCGAGGGCGCCCGACCCCGCACGCGCGGCCCACCGGGCGGCCTCGGCGAGGCGGGTCTCGGCGCCCGCGACGTCCCCCGAGAGCTCGAGCTCGCTCATCGCGAGGCCGAGCAGAGCACGGGCTCGGATGTAGGCGAGGTCGAGGGCGCCGTCGGGCGCTGGGCCGACGGCGGAGCCGCAACGGTCGGACCCGCCGTCGGGACCGAGCGCGTCGAGCACCGCACAGAACTGCTCGGACGCGTCGACCGGCCGCCCCGCAGACGCTGCGGCGAGCCCCGACTCGAGGGCGCGGCGCGCCGCAGCCACGTCAGCCATGCCCCACCGCCTCGTCGCTCCCGTGCGGTGGGGCCGGGCGGCTCAGTCGACCGGCTCGAGCCCTGTCGTGGCCGTGATGGCCTCCCAGGTCTCCTTGCACCGCTCTGGCACCGTAGCGCCCGAGCCACCCGCACCGGAAGGACCAGCAGCTGCGCGTCGCTCGAGCAGGTACGCCGCGATCTGGCCCGCGAGCACGGGAGCGGCGAACGAGGTCCCGCTCCAGATCCCGAAGCCCCCCGCGAAGTCGTCCGGGTCGATCGTCGCGCGCCGCTCACCCTTGCGCCGCCCCGCAAGCTCGGTCGAGGGTCCTCGCGAGCCGTGCATCACGGTCGGCATCGTGCTCACGAGACCCGCCCCGGGGCGCAGGCAGGTGACCCACGGCCCGTCGTTGCTGAACAGCGCGGTCGTGCCGTTGGGGTTCGTCGCACCGACGCTCAGCAGCGGCGGTGCGTGGACCGAGAGCGTTGACGGTGGGAGCACGCTCGGCGGGCTCGTCGAGTGGTCGAGGTGCGGGGCGAAGGCCGCGGGGTAGGTCGGTCGCAGGTCGCCCGAGTTGCCGGCCGAGACGACGACGGCGACCCCGCGGCGCCGCAGCGCGCGCAGGACCCCCGCGAACGGTGCGTCGAACAGGGCGTCCTCGGGGCGCTCGTGCCGATACCCGCAGGACAGCACGAGCACGTCGACCGGGTAGCAGCCCTTCTCCCCCCGCAGACCCGCGAGGTGGAACACCAGGAGGCGTCGCAGCGAGCGCAGCAGGTCCCACTCGGCGATGATCCCGGGCCCGCCGTAGAGGCGGCACGCGAGGACGAGTGCGTCGGGGCACTGCTGGAACACGATCCCCGAGATGAACGTCCCGTGCCCCGCGACGGGGTCGAGCGGGCCCGTGAGCGGGGCGATCGACATCCCGCCCCGTTCGCAGTCCTCCTCGGGGTTGGCCGGGACGGGGAAGGTCCCGACCGGGACGCCGTCGACCTCGGGGTCGCGCACGACGACGGTGTCGGGCAGCCACGGGTGCGGCCCGGTCCCCGAGTCGAGCACCGCGACGACGGGTCGCGCGAAGCCCTCGGCCGTGACGCCGGGGCCACGACCGTCCTTGAAGCGCCGCCGCGGCCTGGGCCCGACCCAGCTCACGGGCGAGCGCCCGCCGAGCCCGGGCCGCCCGTACTCTGCGAGGCCGGGCGCGGGGTGCGGGTCGGTATACGGGTGGGGGTCGGTGTACGGGTGGGGGTCCGTGTAGGGATGGGGATCGGTGTACGGGTGCGGGTCCGTGTAGGGGTGCGGGTCGGTGTAGGGCGCGGCGACGACGACGTGGTCGAGGCTCAGACGCACCCCGTCACCCAGGTCGTAGCCGATGCGCTCGACGAGGTCCCACGCGTCGGGCGGGCGCCGCGTGCTCCCCGGGAGCGGCTCGATGCGCAGGCCGAAGCCGAACACCTCCTCGAGCTCGGCCGTCTCCTCGGCTCCGAGCCCCGCGCCGCGCAGCAGGCGCGCCTCGACGAGGTCCTCCTGCTCGAGCGCAAGCTGCCACCCGAGCTCGTGCGCAACCTTCGCGAGCTCACCGAGCAGCGAGTCGCGCCGGGCGACGTCGTCGGCGGGGAACCCCTGGACGAGGACCCGGTCGCGCACGTACGCGGTCTGCTGGGGGGTGGGCGCGTCGCCACGGCGCGCGTCGATCGCGGGGTTGAGCTCGCGCACCCGCCAGCGCAGCGGCCCGCGCGAGCGCTCGGGGTCGTCGTTGTCCTTGTCCTTGCGCATCGGCCCTCCTTGGCCCTACGGCTCGACTCGTCTCACAGCTCGATCACGGGTGTGCACACGGTGGGTCCTTCGCCGTCGGCCCGGCGCAGCGCGAGGCACGAGGGACCCTCGGGGACGTCGAGGAGCATGAACGAGCCCTCGGCGTCGGAGTCGATCGCGAGCCGTGAGCCGGGCTGGTACAGCTCGACGCGGTACTGCGCGGGCGGCGCGACCCAGCCGTCGACGCACATCGTCCCCGTGGGGCTCTCGGACAGGTTGATCATCACGGTCACCGGCTCGCACGCGAAGGTGATCGTCCCGGTGCGCACGATCTCGCGCTCTTCCGCGTCGTGCGCGCGGGCCGCGAGCTCGGGCGTCTCGACGTTCTCGAGCTCGACCATCTCGGCCCGCAGCTGCTCGACCGTGACCGCGAAGAGCGACATCTCGGTCAGGCCGTCCGGCACGGGATCGACCGTGCGGAACACCCGCGCGATGTCGGCGAGCAAGGGCTCGTCCTCGAAGTTCTCACGCATGGCTCGCCCACCCCTCGTCGCTCGCGAGCAGGGTCCGCAGCTTCTCGAGGCACCGGCCCCGCGTCGCCCCGACCGAGGTCACGCTCATCCCGGTCGACTCGGCGATGAGCCGGTAGCTCGGACGGTCCGCGAAGGCCATGACACGCAAGATCTCCTGGCACCGCTCGGGAAGCGCCTGCACGTTGCGCCACAACGCGCGGTCGCGCTCAGAGGTGAGCACCTCGTCCTCAGGGCCGGGCTCAAGGCTCATGGGCTCGGTCTCGGGCAGCTCGGTCGAACGATGCTCGTCGGTGCGCAGGCGGCGCACCGCCTCCCACGCGGCCCGGCGCGCCGTGACGAGGAGCCACTTGAGCGCCCCCTGGGGGTCGCGCAGCGTCCCCGCGTTGCGCACGAACGCGAGCCACACGCCCTGCACGACGTCCTCGGCGACGTCGCGCGGGACGTTCTGCGCGCGCACGACGTGCCACAGCAACGGTGTGATCTCGACGACGACGTCCGTGAACGGGTCCGTCACCCCCGCGCGGTACGCCTCGACCGCGAGCGCGGCCCTGTCACCCAGCGTCAGCTGGAGCGCACCACCGTCCGTGCCCATCGTGTCCCGGCTCTCCCGTCCCTGGCTCGGACATGAGCGTAGGCCGGTGTCCGGTTCTGTCACAACCACGTGCATCGTCCACCCCTTCCTCGTGAACCGCCCGTGCGCCCCCCTGTCGCACCGGCGTGACCGTTCACACCTCAGGAGAGCGCCGACGGCGGTTCGTGACACCCCACGCCGGACGAACTTCTCGGCGCAGACGCCAAACGGGCCCGGTGGCAGGTGCCACCGGGCCCGTCCGGACGATCAGGGGACGTCAGGCGTCCGCGCTCTCCTCGAGGAAGTTGCGCGTGACGTTCTGGTCGACCTGGACGCTCGGGCCCATCGTCGTCGAGACGAAGGCCTTCGTGATGTAGCGGCCCTTCGAGGACGAGGGCTTGAGGCGCAGGACCTCCTCGAGCGCGGCCGCGTAGTTCTCGACGAGCTGCTGCTCGGTGAACGAGGCCTTGCCGATGATGAACTGCAGGTTCGCGTGCTTGTCGACACGGAACTCGATCTTGCCGCCCTTGATGTCGGACACGGCCTTGGCCACGTCCATCGTCACGGTGCCGGTCTTGGGGTTCGGCATGAGCCCACGCGGACCGAGCACCTTGCCGAGGCGACCGACCTTGCCCATGAGGTCGGGCGTCGCGACCGCGGCGTCGAAGTCGGTGTAGCCACCGGCGACCTTCTCGATGAGCTCGTCGCCGCCGACCTCGTCGGCGCCCGCGGCGATCGCCTGCTCGGCACGCTCACCCGTGGCGAAGACCAGGACCCGAGCGGTCTTGCCGGTGCCGTGCGGCAGGTTGACGGTGCCACGGACCATCTGGTCCGCCTTGCGGGGGTCGACACCGAGGCGCATCGCAACCTCGACGGTCGCGTCGTACTTCGTGGTCGAGGTCTCCTTCGCGAGGCGGATCGCCTCGAGCGGGGAGTAGACCTTGCCCTTCTCGATCTTCTCGGCGGCCTTGCGGTACGCCTTGCCGTGCTTTGCCATCTGCTTCTTCTCTCTCTAGCAGTCGTGGTCGTGCGGGCCGCACGCGGCCCTGCCACTGGGGTGGGGGTGAGGTCAGCCCTCGACCTTGATGCCCATCGAACGCGCGGTGCCCGCGATGATCTTCGCGGCGGCGTCGATGTCGTTGGCGTTGAGGTCGGCGAGCTTGGACTGGGCGATCTCGCGCACCTGGGCGTCGGTGATCGACGCGACCTTGACGGTGTGCGGGGTGCCCGAGCCCTTGTCGACGCCTGCGGCCTTCTTGATGAGCTCGGCGGCCGGCGGCGTCTTGGTGATGAAGGTGAAGGAGCGGTCCTCGTAGACCGTGATCTCCACCGGGATGACGTTGCCGCGCTGCGACTCGGTCGCCGCGTTGTAGGCCTTGCAGAACTCCATGATGTTCACGCCGTGCTGACCGAGCGCAGGGCCGATCGGCGGGGCCGGCGTGGCAGCGCCGGCGTTGATCTGGAGCTTGATCAGGCCAGCGACCTTCTTCTTGGGGGGCATGGTTCGGGTCCTTCGTAGAAACGTTGGTGGTACTGCGTGCTGCCGCGACGTCAGATCTTGGCGACCTGGGCGAACGACAGCTCGACCGGGGTCTCCCGGCCGAAGATGGACACGAGGACCTTGAGCTTCTGGCCCTCGGCGTTGATCTCGGAGATCGTGGCGGGCAGCGTGTCGAACGGGCCGTCGGTCACGGTCACCGACTCGCCGACCTTGAAGTCGACCTCGACCGCCTGGGCAGCCTTGGGCGCCGCGGCCTGCGCGGTCGCCGTCTTGGGGGCGATCGTCGGCGCGAGCATCGAGAACACCTCGTCCGTGCGCAGCGGGACGGGCTGGTGGGCCTGGCCCACGAAGCCCGTGACGCCCGGGGTCTTGCGGACCGCGCCCCACGACTCGTCCGTGAGGTCCATGCGCACGAGCACGTAACCGGGCACGCGCACGCGGCGCACGACCTTGCGCTGGGCGTTCTTGATCTCGACGACCTCTTCCATGGGCACCTCGACCTGGAAGATGTAGTCCTCCATGTTGAGGCTCTGGATGCGGCTCTCGAGGTTGGCCTTCACGCGGTTCTCGTAGCCCGCGTAGGAGTGCACGACGTACCACTCGCCGGGCTGGCGGCGCAGCTGCGCCTTGAACTCGGCGATCTCGTCGACCTCCTCGGGCTCGGCCGCCTCCGCGGTCTCCGCTGCGGCGTCAGCCGAGGTCTCCTCGGCGACGTCGTCCGTCGCCTCGGCCTCGGGGGCCTGGTCGTCGGCGACGGCCGCCTCGTCGAGAGGCGTGGGGTCGAGCGACTCCTGGGACACGAACTGACCTGCTTTCTGCTGCGGGGGGTGCGGGCGGCTCAGCTGCTCGCGAAGAGCCAGAGCATGAGCCTTCCGACGACGAAGTCGAGGCCCGTGATGAACGCCATGACGACCGCGACGAACACGAGCACGACGATCGTGTAGCTCACGAGCTCGGAACGCGTCGGGGTGACGACCTTCTTGAGCTCGGCGATGATCTGCCGGACGAACAGCACGAAGCGCGCGTAGACGTTGGGCTTCTTGTCACCCTTCGCACGCGTGGGCTGCCGGGTCTCGGCTGCAGAATCACTCACCATGGGCCCTTCGGACGGCTGACCTGACGACGGCCAGACGTGCTGACCGGTTCCGCAGGGTAGGCGGGACTCGAACCCACAACCGCCGGTTTTGGAGACCGGTGCGCTACCAATTGCGCCACTACCCTTCGAGGCTGTCCACCCTCACGCGAAGCACCAGTCACCGGCCTGACCGATCCGGCGGACCGACCTTCCTGTGGGCAGGGTTCAGCGTGGCGGGCGTCAACCACCGAACGACTACTGTACGCGACTCGAGGGCCCTGGTCGAACCACCCTCACGCGCCGACCCGGATGGCAAGACGTCCCGCGTCACGACGGCCACGCTCTGCCAAGATGGAGGACGTGACTGCCGCATCCCCCCGCCGTGTCTCTGCCCGTCTCGGTGCGATCGCCGAGTCTGCCACGCTCGCCGTCGACGCGAAGGCCAAGGCCCTCAAGGCCGCCGGTCGCCCCGTGATCGGCTTCGGCGCGGGCGAGCCGGACTTCCCGACGCCGCAGTACATCGTCGACGCCGCGGTCGCCGCGGCCGCAGACCCCGCGAACCACCGCTACTCCCCTGCCGCGGGCCTTCCCGTGCTGCGCGAGGCGATCGCGGCCAAGACCCTGCGGGACTCGGGCTACGAGGTCTCGCCGAGCCAGGTGCTCGTGACGAACGGCGGCAAGCAGGCGGTGTTCCAGGCCTTCGCCTCGATCGTCGACCCCGGTGACGAGGTCCTCCTCCCCGCGCCGTACTGGACGACCTACCCCGAGGCGATCCGGCTCGCAGGCGGAGAGCCCGTCGAGGTGTTCGCGGGCGCCGAGGCGGACTACCTCGTCACCGTCGACCAGCTCGAGGCGGCGCGCACCGAGCGCACCAAGGCGCTGCTGTTCTGCTCCCCGTCCAACCCCACGGGCGCGGTGTACTCGCGCGAGCAGACCGCCGAGATCGGCCGCTGGGCGCTCGAGCACGGTATCTGGGTGATCACCGACGAGATCTACGAGCACCTGCTCTACGACGACGCACGGTTCACGCCGATCGTGCGCGAGGTCCCCGAGCTCGCCGACACCACGATCGTGCTCAACGGTGTCGCGAAGACCTACGCGATGACGGGCTGGCGCGTCGGGTGGATGATCGGCCCCGCCGACGTCATCAAGGCCGCGACGAACTTCCAGTCCCACCTCACGAGCAACGTCGCGAACGTCTCGCAGCGCGCGGCCGTCGCGGCTCTCACGGGCGACCTCGCGGCGGTCGAGGAGATGCGCACGGCCTTCGACCGCAGGCGCCGGCGGATGCTCGAGCTGCTGTCCGCGATCGACGGCGTCGTGTGCCCCGTGCCGAAGGGCGCGTTCTACGCCTACCCGAGCGTCGAGGGCGTGCTCGGGCGGACCATCCGTGGCACGACGCCGACGACGTCCGCCGAGCTCGCCGCGTTGATCCTCGACGAGGCCGAGGTCGCGGTCGTGCCGGGCGAGGCCTTCGGACCGAGCGGCTTCCTGCGGCTGTCCTACGCGCTCGGCGACGACGACCTCGTCGAGGGCGTGACCCGCATCGCGGACCTGCTCGCCGAGGCGCGCTGACCCCCACCTCGTGTCCACCGACCGGTGGACGCGAGGTTCGGCCGGATGGCCCTCGTGCTCCCCGCCCGCGCGGGAGGATGCTCGAGGCATGGACGAAGCGGCGATCAAGGTCACCGGGCTGCGCAAGCGCTACGGGGACAAGCAGGCCGTCGACGGCCTCGACCTCGAGGTCCGGCGCGGCGAGATCTTCGCGGTGCTCGGGCCCAACGGCGCGGGCAAGACGACGACGGTCGAGATCCTCGAGGGGTTCCGGCGCCGCGACGCGGGCGAGGTCGCGGTGCTCGGGGTCGACCCCCAGCACGGGGACCGCCGCTGGCGCTCACGCATCGGGATCGTCCTGCAGTCCCTCGAGGACCGCCCCGAGCTCACGGTGCGCGAGCAGGTCCACCACGCGGCCCGGTTCTACCCGCGCCCGCGCGACCCCGAGGAGGTCATCGCGACCGTCGGGCTCGCGGAGAAGGCCGCGACGCGCTCCCGACAGCTCTCGGGGGGCCAACGACGGCGTCTCGACGTCGCCCTCGGGATCATCGGCTCACCCGAGCTCGTGTTCCTCGACGAACCCACGACGGGTTTCGACCCCGAGGCCCGTCGGGCCTTCTGGGAGCTCGTGCGTGCGCTGCGCGCGGACGGCACGACGATCCTGCTCACGACGCACTACCTCGACGAGGCCGAGGCGCTCGCCGACCGCTGCGCCGTCGTCGCGAACGGTCGCGTCGTCGCGCTCGACACCCCGAAGAACCTCGGCGGTCGCGCCGAGCGCCTCGCGCAGGTGCGCTGGCTCGAGGACGGCGTGCAGCGCTCGGTCGAGACGACCGAACCGACCGCGCTCGTGCGCGAGCTCGCGACCCGCTTCCCGGGCGAGGTGCCCGGGCTCCAGGTGCTGCGCCCCACGCTCGAGGACGTCTACCTCTCGCTCATCTCCCAGGACACGCCATGACGACCCACGCCACGACCCGCGAGCACGTCGCCGCACCCGAGCGCATGCCCCGCGCCACCACGATCGGGCTCGCCCGTGCGGGGATCGAGCTCAAGACGTTCTTCCGCGAGCGCGACGCCGTGATCTTCATCTTCGCCTACCCCGTGCTCATGCTCGCGATCTTCGCGACCGTCTTCTCCGACCAGACGATCGGCCTGGGCCCGGGGCGCGAGCTGAGCTTCGCGGCGTACTTCCTGCCCGGGATGGTCGCGACGGGACTGCTGCTCACGAGCTTTCAGAACCTCGCGATCTCGATCGCGGTCGAGCGTGACGAGGGGACCCTCAAGCGGCTGCGCGGCACGCCGATGCCGCCCGCGGCGTACTTCCTCGGCAAGATCGGGTCCGTGCTCGTGGTGAGCGTCGTCCAGATGGCGATCCTCTTCGCGGTCGCACGCCTCGTCTTCGACATCGACATGCCGGGAGCAAGCGGATGGGCGACCTTCGCGTGGATCTTCGCGCTCGGGACCGCGAGCGGGGCCGTGTGCGGGGTCGCGTTCTCGTCCCTGCCGCGCTCGGGCCGGTCGGCGAGCGCGGTCGTGACCCCGGTCGTGCTCGTGCTGCAGTTCGTCTCGGGAGTGTTCTTCGCCTTCCCGGACCTGCCCGGCTGGATGCAGCAGCTCGCGGCGCTGTTCCCCCTCAAGTGGATGGCACAGGGCATGCGCGCGGTGTTCCTGCCCGACGAGGCGAAGGCCATCGAGCCCCTCGGCGAGTGGGAGCTGCCGATGGTCGCAGCCGTCCTCGCGGCCTACCTCGTCGTGGGTCTCGTGCTCGGGGTGCGCACCTTCCGCTGGCGGCGGCGTGACGACGGCTGAGGCGGCCCAGGTCCCCCGCGCCGAGTTCTGGCGCAAGACCCTGCGCGGGTGGTCGGTCGCCTTCACGGTCGGTCTGGCTCTCGCGGGCGCGACCCTCGCGGCACAGACGAGCGGCGCGACTCTCGCGCGCGGCCTCGCGCTCCTTGCAGGCCTCGGCGTCGCGTACGTCCTGCTCGCCCTGCGGGCCGCCCGGACGGGCTCGGCGCGCTACGCGCACGCCTACCTGCTCGTGCTGTGCCTCGCGGCGACGGCTGCGACGCTCAACGCCCAGGGCAGCGTCGTGCTGCTGTTCGTCGCCTACAGCCAGATCTGGTTCTTCGGCCCCTCGCGCACGGCCTCGGTCGCGTGGACCTTCGTGATGACCCTCGGCGTGTTCGGGACCCTCGCGTGGTTCGAGGACTTCTCGCGCGTGGGCGTGCACGACGCGCTCGTCCAGGGCGGGTTCGCCGCGGGGTTCGCGATCCTGCTCGGGCTGTGGGTCACCTACATCGCGGAGCAGTCCGAGGTGCGTGCCGAGCTCGTGACCGAGCTGCAGACGACGCGCGACGCGCTCGCGAGGTCGAGCCACGCAGCGGGCGTGACTGCGGAGCGCGAGCGCATGGCGCGCGAGATCCACGACACCCTCGCCCAGGGCTTCACGAGCATCGTCGTGCTCGCCCAGGGCGCCCGCGCGAGCCTCGACCGGGACGAGAAGGGCCGGGTCGCCGAGCAGCTCGCGCTCGTCGAACGGACCGCGCGGGACAACCTCGCCGAGGCGCGCGCCCTGGTCGCAGCCTTCGCCCCCGTCGACCTCGACGGGTCGAGCCTCGCCGAGGCGCTCGAGCGGCTGTGCACCCGATTCGCCGCCGAGACCGGCCTCGGGGTCGAGGTCGACCTCGACGGGGCCGGACCGCTGAGCCGCGAGCGCGAGGTCGTCGTCCTGCGGGTCGCTCAGGAGGCTTTGACGAACGTGCGCCGGCACGCCGAGGCGAGCCACGTGCGCCTGCGCCTCGTGACGTCCTCCGACGGCGTCGCGCTCGAGGTCGCCGACGACGGCAAGGGCGTCCCGCCCGCGCAGGTCGAAGGTTTCGGACTGCGCGGGATGCGCGAGCGCGTCGCGGCCACGGGAGGGACGATCGCGGTCGACTCCCCGCCCACGGGTGGCACCCTGGTGCGCATGCACCTGCCGACCCCGGGGGCCTCGTGACGGTCCGCGTGCTCGTCGTGGACGACCACCCTGTCGTGCGCGCGGGCCTGGTCGGGCTGCTCGACGGGGAGGGCGAGATCGCCGTCGTCGGGCAGGCCGAGGACGGCGCGCAGGCCGTCTCGCTCGCGCGGGACCTCGAGCCCGACGTCGTGCTGATGGACCTGCGGATGCCCGGTCTCGACGGGGCCGCGGCGACCGCACAGATCCTCGCCGAGCGCCCCGCGACGCGCGTCGTCGTGCTCACGACCTTCGAGACCGATGCCGACATCTTGCGCGCGGTCGAGGCCGGCGCGACGGGCTACCTGCTCAAGGACACCCCGCACGCCGAGCTGCTTGCTGCGGTCCGGGCCGCCGCGCGTGGCGAGACCGTGCTCGCACCGCCCGTCGCGCAGCGGCTCCTGAGCGAGCTGCGCGACGGGGGTGAACGCCTCACGCCGCGCGAGGTCGAGGTGCTCGGTGCGGTCGCGCGCGGTCTGTCGAACGCTCAGGTGGGTGCCGAGCTGTTCATCTCCGAGGCGACCGTCAAGACGCACCTGCTGCGCATCTTCGCCAAGCTCGGGGTCGACGACCGCACGCGCGCGGTGACCGTCGCGCTCGAGCGCGGGATCCTCTGACCCCCCGACGCGCGTCCGCGCCACACCTCGGCCCGTGAGCACCGATACTCGGGGGGTGGACTCCCCCGGACGGCGGTGGCGGCCGAGCGTGCGCGCCCGTGTGCTTGGCGCGGTGCTCGTGCTCACCGCGTTCGGCGTCCTCATAGCGGGCGTCTCTGCCCACCTGACCAACCGCGATCGCACCGAGCAGTCGATCACCGAGGTCCTGCTGCGCTCGGTCACCGAGTTCCAGCGTCTTGCGACCGACGGGGAGGACCCCGAGACGGGTGAACCCTTCGCGACGGCCTCGCGCCTCGTGTACGTCGCCCTCCAGCGCATGGTCCCCGCCGCGGACGAGGGCATGCTCGGCTACGTCGACGGCAGACGCCGCTGGGACGCCCCCGTGACGGTCGCGGTGCGGCTCGAGGAGGACCCCGAGCTGCTCGCGCACCTCGACGCGTACGACCCGAGCCAGCCCGGCACGGTCCGCCGTGTGACGACCTCGACGACGACGTGGTCCTACGCCGCGGTCCCGGTCTCGAGCACCGCGCTCGACACCCCAGACTCGGCGATGTTCGTCGCGGCGGTCGACGTCGACGCGGTGTTCGAGCCCGTCGAGGCGACCTTCCGCACCTTCCTGCTGTTCGCGCTCGCCGTCTTCGTGCTCGTGGGGATCGTCGGCTGGCTCGTCGCGGGCCGGCTGCTCGCCCCGCTCACCTCGCTGCGCCGCACCGCGCAGGCGATCACGGACTCGGACCTCTCGCAGCGCATCGAGGTCACGGGCGACGACGACGTCTCCGAGCTCGCGCGCACCGTCAACGCGATGCTCGACCGCCTCGAGGCGGCGTTCTCGTCCCAGCGCGAGCTGCTCGACGACGTCTCGCACGAGCTGCGCACCCCGCTCACGGTCCTGCGCGGCAACCTCGAGCTCCTCGACCCGCACGACGTCGACGACGTCGAGGCGACGCGCACGCTCGCGCTCGACGAGATCGACCGCATGGGACGGCTCGTCGACGACCTCACGCTGCTCGCGGGAGCGCAACGGCCCGACTTCGTCCAGCCGCAGCACGAGGATCTCGGCCTGCTGACCGACGACGTGTTCGACAAGGCGCGCCTGCTCGGGGACCGCGCGTGGTCGCTCGTCGCACGGGCCGACGCGGAGGGCACAGTCGACCGTCAGCGCCTCACGCAGGCCTGGCTCCAGCTCGCTGCGAACGCCGTGAAGTTCTCCGCCGAAGGCAGCGCCGTGCGGATCGGCTCGCGCGTGCGCGACGGTTCCCTGGAGGCGTGGGTCGCCGACGAGGGGCGCGGGATCGAGCCCGCGGACCTGGAACGGATCTTCGATCGCTTCGAGCGCACCGACCGCGCCGTGACGGGCTCGGGCCTCGGGCTCGCGATCGTCTCGGCGATCGCCCGCGCGCACGGCGGGAAGGTGCGGGTCGAGTCCGAGCCGGGCGCGGGATCGACGTTCACGATCGTGATCCCGCTGCGGATGAGCGATGCTGAGGAGCGAGCGACCGAGAAGGAGATCACGTGAGCCAGGTGCTCATCGCCGAGGACAACGCGGGGATCGCCGCGTTCGTCGCGAAGGGGCTCAGGTCCGCGGGCTACGCGCCCGTCGTCGTCGGCACGGCCCGCGAGGCGTGGGAGCACGCCCAGACGGGCGAGTTCGACCTGCTCATCCTCGACATCGGCCTGCCCGACGCGGACGGGTTCTCCGTGCTGCGCCGTCTGCGCGAGGCGCGCAACTCGATGCCCGTGATCGTCCTGACGGCGCGGTCCTCGGTGACCGACACGGTCGCCGCGCTCGAGGGCGGCGCGGACGACTACATGCCCAAGCCCTTCCGCTTCGAGGAGCTCCTCGCGCGCGTGCGGCTGCGCCTGCGGGCCGAAGGCGCCGGTGGGGCCGAGGCGACCGTGCTCATGGTCGGGGACGTCTCGCTCGACCTGCGCACGCGCCGGGCACGGGTCGCGGGCAAGGAGGTCGACCTCTCGGCACGGGAGTTCGCGCTCGCGGAGATGTTCCTGCGCAACCCTGACCAGGTGCTCTCGCGCGAGCAGCTGCTCTCGCGCGTGTGGGGGATGGACTTCGACCCGGGCTCGAACGTCGTCGACGTGTACGTGCGCTACCTGCGCAAGAAGCTTGGCGCGGACGTCGTCGAGACCGTGCGCGGCATGGGGTACCGCCTGCCGACGAACGGCTCGGGGGAATGACGAAGCGGGTGGGACGATCGCTCGTCCCACCCGCTGCGGCCGACCTCGGTCGGCAGGCCGGCGTCAGTCGGCGGAGGGTGCCGACGGAGCCGAGGCAGGAGACTGCGGGCTCGCGGGCGACTTCGGCGAGACCGGCGACTTCGGCGAGACGGGGGACTTCGGCGACGGGGCGGACTTCGGCGAGGGAGCCGACTTGGGCGACGGGGCGCTCGCGGGCGACTTGGGGCTCACCGGCGACTTCGGGGACACCGGCGACTTCGGCGAGACCGGGGACTTCGGCGAGACCGGCGACTTCGGGGACACCGGGGACTTCGGGCTGACCGGTGACTGGGTCGACACGGCACTCGCGACCGTCGCGATCGAGGCCGCGGTGATCGTCGTGATCGCCGAGGTGTTCTGGGTCGCGGTGGGCGAGACGATCGTCGTCGCAGCCGTCTCGGCCGCGACCTCGTCCGTGCCGAGCTCGGCCTGCGAGCCGGCGTCGGCGGGCCGGGTGAGGTCTGCGTCGGCGAGGGCGACGCCACCACCGATCGCGACGACGCCGATCGAGCCGATGACTGCCCATGCGGTGCGGTTGACCTTCATTGCACTTCCTCTCGTCCGGCCACCGTGGTGACCCGGGTGCTGCTTCTTGACACCTCTACTTCACCGGCGCCGCATGAGACGCCAAGGAGAGGTCGATGAGAGATCTCTCAGACTTCCTCGAGCCTCGTGACCCGCCCCCGGGCATGCGCAGAGCCCGCCGCGAGGGGGGAGCGGCGGGCTCTGCGGTCGGTCGGGCGACGGGTGCCCGGTCTCGGTCGCCGTCTCAGTCGCCCGAGTCGGCCGAGGGCGCCGAGGCAGGGGACTGTGGCGAGGCCGGCGAGACGGTGCTCGCGGGCGACTTCGGCGAGGCGGACGACTTCGGCGAGGCAGTCGTCCGAGGTGACTTCGGCGAGGCGGGGGTCTTGGGCGAGACGGGCGTCTTCGTCGAGACCGGGGTCTTGGCCGAGTACGTCGTGGTGGGTGAGACCGCGGTGCGCGCCGAGACGGGCGTGACCGTCGTCGTCGCCGAGCCGTCGAGGGTCGCCGTCGGCGAGGCCGCGGGGGTCGCGCTCGGGCTCGCGGCGTCGCTCGGGGCGTCGCTCGACGTCCCGGCGAGCGGGTCCGAGTCCCCCTCGGGACCGTCCCCGTTGCCCGCGGCGAAGGGGCCGACGCCGAGCGGTGCCCCGAGCGACGCCGCGAGCCCGAGCGCGACCCCCGCAGCCTCGCCGACGGCGACCCTCGACGGCTCGGCCACGACGACGGTCACGCCCGTCTCGGCGCGCACCGCGGTCTCGCCCACCACGACGTA
>JAJUHG010000040.1 GCA_029267995.1 Micrococcales bacterium | reverse complement strand
GCCGCGAGCACGGGCAGCCCCGCGGGTAGCACGGGGGTCAGGGCGAGGGCGACGACCGCCGCACCGAGCCCGACCCAGCGCGCGACGGGGTCGGCGAGGCGCGCCCACACGAGCGCGAGGAAGGCCGCGGCCGCTGCGGCGTCGAGGCCCCACGTGCGGGGGTCGCCGAGCGCGTTGCCCGCGAAGGCCCCGAGCGTCACGAAGCTGTTCCACAGGACGTAGATCCCCACGCCCGTCCACCAGAAGCCCTCGCGCACCGCGCGCTGCTCGCTCTGCGCGGTCGCGACCGCGGTCGACTCGTCGATCGTGAGCTGCGCGGCGAGGAGCCTGCGCGGGCCCCGCACCCCGAGCAGGGGCGCCATGCGCGCGCCGTAGAGGGCGTTGCGCACGCCCACGAGCGCGCCCGTCGCGACTGCCGCGGGGCCGCCGCCGCCCGCCGCGACGACGCCCACGAAGGCGAACTGGGAGCCGCCCGAGAACATGATGAGGCTCAGCACGATCGTCTGGACGATCGAGAGCCCTGCGGCGACCGAGAGTGCGCCGAAGGACACCCCGTACAGCCCGGTCGCGACCGAGACACCGAGTGCCTCGCGCCGCGCGAGCCGCACGGCGCTCGAGATCAGGGCCACCTAGATCGCGAGGTAGATCGAGTCGAGGTACTCCTCGAGGCCGGCCTCGCCGCCCTCGCGGCCGAGCCCCGAGGACTTGACCCCTCCGAAGGGTGCCGAGGCGTCGGAGACCATGCCGCGGTTGATGCCGAGCATGCCCGTCTCGATCGCCTCGGCGAGCCGGAAGGCACGGTTGACGTCGCGCGTGAAGGCGTAGGCGACGAGACCGTACTCGGTGCCGTTCGCGAGCTCGATCGCCTCGGCCTCGGTGTCGAACGTGACGATCGGTGCGACGGGGCCGAAGATCTCCTCGGTCACCGTGGGGGCCTCGCGGTCCACGCCCGTCAGGACGGTGGGGGAGTAGAAGTAGCCCCGACGGTCGGGGCGCTCGCCGCCGAGGCGCACGCTCGCCCCGCGGTCGACCGCCGCCGCGACGAGCTCCTCGACCTTGTCGACCGCCGCCGCCTCGATCAGCGGGCCGACGCTCGTCCCCTCGGCCGCGCCGTGGCCGACGACAAGCTTGCCGAAGGCCGCGACGAGGCCTGCGGCGAAGTCCTCGGCGACCGCCGAGTGCACGAGGAAGCGGTTCGCGGCGACGCACGTCTGGCCCGCGTTGCGCATCTTCGCGGCGAGCGCACCCTGCACCGCCGCCTCGACGTCGGCGTCCTCGAACACGAGGAACGGTGCATTGCCGCCGAGCTCCATCGAGGTGCGCAGGATCCCGTCCGCGGCGCTCTTGAGCAGCGAGCGACCCACCTCGGTCGAGCCCGTGAAGGAGAGCTTGCGCAAGCGTGGGTCGGCGAGGATCGGCTCGGAGACGCGTCGCGCCGAGGAGGACGGCACGACGGCGAGCACACCCGCGGGCAGCCCACGCTCGGCGAGCACCTCGCGCACGATCTCGGCGAAGAACGCCGTCGTGAGCGGGGTGAGCTGCGCGGGCTTGACGACCATCGTGCAGCCCGCCGCAAGCGCGGGGGCAATCTTGCGCGTGGCCATCGCGATCGGGAAGTTCCACGGCGTGATGGCATAGGCGGGCCCGACGGGCTTGTGCATGACGACCTGGTGGTTCGTACCCGCGGGGGCGCGCCGCGCGAGACCGTCGATGCGCACGGCCTGCTCGGAGTACCAGCGTACGTACTCCGCGCCGTAGGCGACCTCGGCGCGGGCCTCGGCGAGCGGCTTGCCACCCTCGGCCGTCACGACGGCTGCGAGCTCCTCGGCGCGCGCCGTCATGCGGTCGAACACCGCGCGCAGCGTCTCGGCGCGCTCGCGCGGGGCGACCGCGCGCCACTCCTCGAACGCGCGCGAGGTCGCGTCGAGGGCCGCGAGGGCGTCGTCGGCGGAGGCGTCGGCGACCTCGGTGACGACCTCGGTGGTCGCGGGGTCCTCGACCGCGAAGGTCGCCCCGGTCGACGACGGGCGCCACTGCCCGTCGACGAGGAGGCCGGTCGGGAGCTGGGCGAGGACCTCGCGAGGCAACGGCGGTGTCGACATGCCTGCCAGTATCACCCCGTGGCTAGCATGACGTCATGACTTCGCCGCCGATCCCCACGCCGTACGAGGACCTCCTGGCCGAGGTGATGCGGGACGGGACGGTCAAGTCGGACCGGACGGGCACGGGGACGCGCTCGGTGTTCGGTCGCCAGCTGCGCTACGACCTCGCGCAGGGTTTCCCGCTCATCACGACCAAGCGCGTGCACGTGCGCTCCGTGGTGGGCGAGCTGCTGTGGTTCCTGCGCGGCGAGTCGAACGTCGCCTGGCTGCACGAGAACAAGGTGACCATCTGGGACGAGTGGGCCGACGACGACGGCGAGCTCGGCCCCGTGTACGGCGTCCAGTGGCGCTCGTGGCCCACGCCGGACGGCAAGCACGTCGACCAGATCGCCCAGGTGATCGAGCAGATCCGCACGAACCCCGACTCGCGCCGGCACATCGTCTCGGCCTGGAACGTCGCCGAGCTCGAGAACATGGCTCTTCCCCCGTGCCACCTGCTGTTCCAGTTCTACGTCGCAGACGGCCGGCTCTCGTGCCAGCTCTACCAGCGCAGCGCGGACCTCTTCCTGGGCGTCCCGTTCAACATCGCGTCCTACGCGCTGCTCACGCACATGGTGGCGCAGCAGACGGGGCTCGAGGTGGGCGAGTTCGTGTGGACGGGCGGTGACTGCCACATCTACGACAACCACGTCGAGCAGGTCACGACCCAGCTCTCACGCGAGCCCTTCCCGTACCCGACCCTGCGCCTGCGCAAGGCGGACTCGATCGACGGGTACACGATCGAGGACGTCGAGATCCTCGACTACCAGCACCACCCCACGATCAAGGCTCCGGTGGCCGTCTAGTGGCCGTGCAGCTGCCCGAGGGGGGCCTCGGGCTCATCTGGGCACAGGCGCGCGCCCAGGACGCCGACGGCGGTCAGGCGGCGATCATCGGCCGTGGCGGGACCCTTGCATGGGACGTGCCCGAGGACCGCGCGCACTTCCGCGAGGTGACCTGGGGCGCGCCCGTCGTGATGGGGCGGGCGACCTGGGAGTCCTTGCCGCCCCGCTTCCGGCCGCTGCCGGGGCGCGACAACATCGTGCTCACCCGGCAGCGCTGGTGGCGTGCCGCGGGCGCCCTCGTCGCGCACGACCTCGAGCAGGTGCGTGCGCTGACCACGCGGCGCCCCGCGTGGGGGATCGGCGGCGGACAGATCTATGCGGCGCTCCTGGGGATCGCGGACGTCCTCGAGATCACCGAGGTGGACCTCGACCTGGGTCCCGTCCAGCCCGGCGACGCGCTCGCCCCGGTCGTCGGCCCTGACTTCGCACTCGTGGCCGAGGGGGAGTGGCTCACGAGCTCGACGGGCGTGCGCTACCGATTCACCACCTACGTGCGGGAGGGGCCGTGACCACAGGAGGGTCTGTGACAGGCAGCTTCGCGGGGCGCTCGGTGCTCATGTCGGGCGGGAGCCGCGGGATCGGTCTTGCGATCGCGCGGCGCCTTGCGCGCGAGGGTGCGAACGTCACGATCCTCGCCAAGACCGACACCCCGCACCCGCGGCTCGAGGGGACCGTGCACACCGCGGTCGAGGAGATCCGCGCGGCGGGCGGGGGAGCGCTCGGCGTGGTCGGGGACGTGCGCGACGACGACGCGATCGCCCGCGCCGTCGAGGCGGCCGTGACCGAGTTCGGCGGGATCGACGTCGTGGTCAACAACGCGAGCGTGATCGACCTGACCGGCTCCGAGTCGCTCCCGGCCAAGCGCTACGACCTCATGCAGGACGTCAACGTGCGCGGGACCTTCATGCTCACGCGCGCTGCCGTGCCCCACCTGCGCCGCTCCGACCGCGCGCACGTGCTCTCACTCAGCCCGCCGGTCAACCTCGACCCGAAGTGGCTCGGTGCGTTCCCCGGGTACATGGTCGCCAAGTACGGGATGACCCTCGCGACGTTGGGCTTCGCCCACGAGTACGCCGGGGACCGGATCGCCGCGAACACCCTGTGGCCGCGCACCACGATCCAGACGGCGGCCGTCGCGAACGTCCTGGGTGGCGCCGAGCTCATGCGGCGCTCGCGGACCCCGGACATCTACGCGGACGCCGCGGCGCTCGTTCTCGCGCGCGACCCGGGCTCGCTCACTGGGCAGACGCTGATCGTCGAGGACGTGCTCGCGGAGGCGGGCGTCAGGGACCTCGCCCGCTACTCCCCGGGCGTCCCGGAAGACGAGCTCTACCCCGACGTCTTCCTGTGACCGTGTCTCGCGTGCGGGTGTTGAGCCTGGCGATCAGAGGCTGGTGCGAGCCGCGATCTACCTAAGTTGGCCGAACCTCGTCGCCCGCCGGCCGACCGTGGTGCCTCACATCAAGGTGCCCACGTGACATTTGTAGGCTAGACGACGGAGTCCAGTGTGAGTAACATCACAGGCCAGTTGTTGGTTTGCAGTGAAACCGGCGCAGAGAAGGGGCGGCAATGCAGGGAAGTCGGAAGGGTGCGCCACGCGCATCGTTGGCGCTGGCCGCAGTCGCGGTTCTGTGCGGGGTGTTCGTACCTGCCACATCTGCGGGAGCGTACAACTTGAATGGTTGCAAGTTCGCCACCTCGAATCTCACGTACTATGTTGCCACGAACGCTTCGCCAACTACGAATTTTAGTGGTGCCGCCGCGGATTGGAATGCCGCGCAGGGTGACTTGGCCATCTCGGCTGGCACAGCCTCTACGCACAGTATCAATGCGCGAAACGAGAATCTCGGGGCCACGGGTTGGTCTGGAAAGTTTCATCGCAAGGGGAACACGAGTCTCGGAGTCCAGTGTGCCTTAGGACTTTGGTTCTCTGGACAGCCCGCCATTACGGTCAATAACAACTACAACAGCACGTCGAGCGCAAGGCGCCGTGGTGTTGCGGTCCATGAGTTTGGTCACGCGTTTGGTCTCAACCATAACAATAACGGCAGCGGTTGTCCTGGTGGTGGTACGGACTATGAGGCCATCATGTACTACTCAGATTCACGGTTTAGCGGGAACTGTGCAGTGTTCAAGCCGCGCACTGATGATGCCAACGGCGTGAAGGCAATGTACTGAGGGGGATCGATGATTACGAAAAGCATTCGACGCGGCGTTGCTGGGCTCGCTCTTGTTGCCGTAGGGATGACTGTTCTCGCGGCTTGCGCCACTTCGACGCAGGACGAGATTCTCGTCTACTCGGAAGGCTCGTACGTGGAGGCGTCGAGGTTTCAGGAGTACCGCACTCTGGCAGAGCTGGCGGCGGACTCCGAAGCCGTTGTTGAGGTGACCTACCGCGAGGGTGAGATCGTGCACGACGAGTGGGGGTTCGCTCACGTCGAGGTCGACGTCCTCGCGTCGCATCGAGGGGATGTCGAGGCCGGTGACACGATCATCGTGCGGACCGATCTGCTCCAACCCGGAGAGGCTTACGAGTCGAGGCCAGACCTCACACCCGCGATCGCGACCGGCAGGGACTTCCTGCTGTTCCTTTCCCCGCTGACGTTCGGTGACGCCGAGCTCGATGCCCGGTGGCCGGACGAGTGGGTGGTGCAGGGCTATCTCGCGGGCTACTACGAGATCGGTCCCGACGACGTCATCCATCGACTTGACCCCGAGTCGCCGGACATCCCGGCCACGTTCGACCGTTCCGTGCTCCTCGCGAGCATCGAGAAGGCGGACGGCGTCAGCGATTGACGTACCACCGCCAGTCGCCGGTGGGACGTCGGGGCACCGCGGAGCGGTGGCGCGGTAGGTTGAAGCCCATGCCGCACCGCACCTCCCCGGCGCGCCCCTTCGGCGCGCTGCTCACCGCGATGGTCACGCCCATGACGCCGTCGGGCGCGATCGACGTCCCCGCGGCGGTCGAGCTCGCGAAGCACCTCGCGGCGCACGGTCACGACGGGATCGTCCTCAACGGCACGACGGGCGAGGCGCCCGCGACGCACGCCCCCGAGAAGGTCGAGCTCGTGAGCGCGGTCGTCGAGGCCGTCGGCGAGGACGTGCTCGTCCTCGCGGGCGCGGGCTCGAACGACACCGCGCACGCGGTGCGCCAGGCCGAGCAGGCCGCCGAGGCCGGGGCGCACGGGCTGCTCGTCGTCACCCCGTACTACTCACGCCCCTCGCAGGAGGGGATCTACCAGCACACCCGGGCCGTCGTGGAGTCGACCGACCTGCCCGTCATGCTCTACGACGTCCCGGGCCGCACGGTCGTGCGCTACTCGCCCGAGACGCTCGACCGCCTCGCCGAGCTCGACAAGGTCGTCGCGATCAAGGACGCGACGGGCGACCTGTACGGCGCCGCCAAGGGCGCGACCCGGACGGGCCTTGCGTACTACTCGGGCGACGACCCGCTCCTGCTGCCCTACCTCGCGCACGGTGCGGTCGGTCTCGTCTCGATGGCCGCGCACCTCGTGGGCACCGAGCTGCGCGCCGTCATCAGCGCGTTCGACGACGGCGAGCCCGCGCTCGCGCTCAAGCGGTTCATGGCCGTCGCGGACGTCGTCGACCTCGTGTGCGGCTCGGGCAACGGTGCGCTGCGGTCCAAGGCCGCGCTGCACCTGCTCGGACTCATCCCGCATCCGACCATGCGCCTGCCCAACGTCGCCGCCGATGCCGAGGAGACCGAGCACGTGCGGCGCGTCCTGGTCGAGGCCGGACTCTTGGAGAACACGTGAGCCACCCCCACCCCGAGCTCGGTACCCCGCCCCCGCTCGCTCCCGGGACGCTACGCATCGTCCCGCTCGGCGGGCTCGGCGAGGTCGGCCGCAACATGGCGGTGCTCGAGATCGACTCACGCCTGCTCGTGATCGACTGCGGCGTGCTCTTCCCCGAGGACCACCAGCCGGGCGTCGACCTGATCCTGCCGGACTTCGACTACATCGCCGATCGGCTCGACGACGTCGAGGCGATCGTGCTCACGCACGGCCACGAGGACCACATCGGGGCCGTGCCCTACCTCTTGCGCCTGCGCCCGGACATCCCCGTCGTGGGGTCCCAGCTCACGCTCGCGTTCATCGAGGCCAAGCTCAAGGAGCACCGCATCACGCCCGTGACGCTCGCGGTCCGCGAGGGCCAGGTCGAGCAGCTCGGCGCCTTCGAGTGCGAGTTCGTCGCGGTCAACCACTCGATCCCCGACGCGCTCGCGGTCGCGGTGCGCACCTCGGCGGGCACCGTGCTGCACACGGGCGACTTCAAGATGGACCAGCTCCCGCTCGACGGGCGCGTGACCGACCTGCGGGCCTTCGCGCGTCTCGGCGAGGCCGGGGTCGACCTGTTCATGGTCGACTCGACCAATGCCGAGGTGCCCGGCTTCGTGACGCCCGAGCGGGAGATCGGCGCGGCGCTCGACCGGGTCTTCGACGCGGCGGAGAAGCGCATCGTCGTCGCGTCCTTCGCCTCGCACGTGCACCGCGTCCAGCAGGTCCTCGACACCGCGTACCGGCACCGGCGCAAGGTCGCGCTCGTCGGCCGCTCGATGATCCGCAACATGGGCATCGCGATCGACCTGGGGTACCTGCGAGCCCCCGAGGGCGTGCTCGTCGACGCGCGCGAGCTCGACCAGCTGCCCGACGACGAGATCGTCCTGATGTGCACGGGCTCGCAGGGCGAACCCATGGCGGCGCTCTCGCGGATCGCGAACAACGACCACAAGATCTCGGTCGGTCACGGCGACACCGTGATCCTCGCGAGCTCGCTCATCCCGGGCAACGAGACCGCCGTCTACCGGGTCATCAACGGCCTGACGCGCCTCGGCGCGAAGGTCGTGCACTCGGGCAACGCACGCGTGCACGTCTCGGGGCACGCGAGCGCGGGCGAGCTGCTCTACTGCTACAACATCGTGCGGCCCAAGAACGTCATGCCCGTGCACGGCGAGGTGCGCCACCTCGTCGCGAACGCCTCGCTCGCGGTCGCGACGGGTGTCCCCGCCGAGCGCGTGATCCTTGCCGAGGACGGCGTCGTCGTCGATCTCGCCGACGGCGTGGCCCAGGTCGTGGGGGCGGTCCCGTGCGGCTACGTCTACGTCGACGGCTCGAGCGTCGGGGAGCTGACCGAGGCCGAGCTCAAGGACCGCCGGATCCTCGGCGAGGAAGGCTTCATCTCGATCTTCGCGGTCGTGGACTCGGCGACCGGCAAGGTCATCGCGGGCCCGACGATCCAGGCACGCGGTCTCGCGGAGGGCGAGGGCGTGTTCGAGGAGATCCTCCCGCGGGTGACCGACGCGCTCGAGGAGGCCGCGAGGAGCGGGACCTCGGACACCCACCAGCTGCAGCAGGTGATCCGGCGCGTCGTGGGCAAGTGGGCCTCGGGGCGGTTGCGCCGCCGGCCCATGATCATCCCGGTCGTCGTCGAGGCCTAGTCGGGACGGTCCTCGCGGCCGATCTCGGCGAGCGCCTCGGGCGGGTTCGCGCGTCGGCCCGCGAGGGCCGAGCCGCCGAGGATGAGCACCGCAGCGCCCGCGACGAGCCACGTGAGCGCCTCGTCGAGGACGATCGCCCCGAGCAGGACCGCGACGAGCGGGTTGATGTAGGCCACGAGCGTCGACCGGGGACCGCCGACCTCGGCGATGAGGCTGAAGAAGAGCACGAAGCCGATCGCGGTGCACAGCACCCCGAGCCCTGCGAGCGCGGCGAGCGCGTTCGCGCTCGGGATCGCCAGGCCGCCCTCGAGCGCGACGACCGGGGCGTACACGAGGCTCGCGAGCGCGAGGCACGCGACCGTGAGCGGGACGACCGGGACGTCGCGCAGGTGGCGCTCGACGATCAACGGCGCGATCGCGTAGCCGACCGCGGCGAGGAGCAGCTGAGCGACGGCCCAGGTCTGCCCCTGCGCCGCGAGCGGCCCGGTGAGGACCATGACGCCACCGAGGCCGACGAGCAGGCCGAGCCAGCGCACGCCCGCGACCGGGAGCCGGTCGCCCACGAGCCGGCCCGCGACGACGGCGATCACCGGGACCGCGGCGATGAGAAGTCCTGCGGTTCCCGAGTCGACGTCACGCTCGGCGCTCGAGATGAAGAACCACGGCCCGACGATCTCGAGCCCGGCGAACCCCACGACGGCGCCCCACCGGCCGCGCAGCACCCCGAAGCCGCCACGGCGCAGCGCAAAGGGCAGCAGGACGAGCGCGCCCACGACGGTCCGTGCGAGGACGACCGCCGCGGGGGAGACCTCCGCGACCGCGATCTTGATGAGGAAGTACGGGGTTCCCCACACGACCCCGACGGCCAGCAGGAGGGCCCATCCGCGTCTGCTCACGGGCTGGATGCTACGAGAGCGGGGCCGCCGTGCTGGAGCGCCGCGCGGAAGCGATCTGCTCGCTCGGGCTCCCCGCCCGGCAGGAGGCCCGCGAGCTCGAGGCTCACGAGGCCGTGCACGAGGGCCCACAGTGCGAGGGCTCCTTCGCGGGCGTCGTCGGGTCGCACGCGCGCGACCGCCTCGCGCAGCACCGCGAAGGTCGGTTCCTCGGCGCCGTGCCCGTGCTCGGGCGCGACCTCGAACATCACGCGGTAGAAGCCGGGCTCGTCGAGCGCGAAGCGTCGGTAGGCGAGCCCGAGCGCGAGCAGGTCCGGGCCCGGCTCGCCCGTGTGCGGCGCCGCGTCGAGGTGCTCGGCGAGACGGCGGAACGCCTCGCGTGCGACCGCGGCGACGAGTGCCTCGCGCGAGCCGAACAGGGAGTAGACCGCCGAGGTCGAGGTCCCTGCGGCGCGGGCAAGGTCGCGCAAGGAGAAGCCACCGGGGCCGTGCGCCGCGGTCGCCGTGGCCGCAGCGTCGAGGAGCCGGGCGCGCAGCGCGTCGTCGTGCGCGCGGGGTCTGGCCATGTCGCGATCCTAAGGTCTTGACGCCGGTCGGGCAAACATTGTTATATAACACTGTTACCACACATCGAGGAGTACCCCGTGCTCGAGCTCACCGACCCGGCCCGCATCACCGCAGCCGTCGTCCTGCTCACCGTCGTCGGGATCGAGAGCGGTGGGGTCTTCCTGCTACGTGTGCTGCGCTCGGACCAAGGCTTCACGCCGTTCCAGCGCGCGTTCTTCCGCGCCGGGCACGCGCACGCGGGAGTGCTCGTCACGCTCGGGCTCGTGTGCCTCCTGCTGAGCCACGCGACCCGGCTCGAGGGCTTCGCCGCGTGGCTCGCCTCGAGCGGTGTCCTCGTCGCGGCGGCGCTCATGTCGGGCGGGTTCTTCGCGGCCGCCGCCGGGAGCGGACGCACGACGCCGGGCCGAGGGATCGCGCTGCTGTGGCTCGGTGCCGGTTTCCTCGCGGCGGGCGTCCTGACGCTCGCGGTGGGACTGCTGACCGCGTGACGTCCCACGACACGGTACGCAGCCTGCCGCGCGGCACGCGGGGCGGGCACTACGGTGGGGGCGTGGCGACCCGGACGTCTTCCCCCGGACGGAGCGCCCCGGCCAAGCGTGCGTCGGGCGCGAAGTCGAGCTCGCGCCCCGCAGGGCGTGGCGAGCGGGGCTCGCGCGCACCCAAGCAGCGTTCCCTTCCCGTGCGGATCGTGCGCGGCGCGTGGATGGGCGGGGCCCACCTCGTGGGCGGCACCGCTCGCCGGGTCGGCCAGGGCGCGCGCGACCTCGACCCCGCCCACCGGCGGGACGGGATCGCGTTCTTCCTCCTCGCGCTCGCGATCGTCGTCGCGGCGCGCGAGTGGTGGGGCCTCGAGGGCACCGCGGGCGAGGTGATCCACGCCGTCGTCGGCGGGACCTTCGGACAGGTCGGCGTCGTCGTGCCGCTCCTGCTGCTCGGGGCGGCGGTGCGCCTCATGCGCCACCCGGACCGCACGCAGGAGAACTCGCGCGTGACGATCGGCCTCGGCGCGATCCTGCTCGCGGCGTGCGGGCTCCTGCACGTCGCCGAAGGGGTCCCGGCCCCCGCGGACGGCCTCGAGGCGGTGCGCGAGGCCGGGGGCGTGATCGGCTACCTCGTCGCGACGCCGCTCGTCGCCGCGATCACCGCACCGTTCGCCGTCGCGATCCTGATCCTGCTCGCGTTCTTCGGCGTGCTCGTCGTGACCAAGACCCCGGTGCACATGATCGGCCCGCGGCTGCGGGCCGGGTACCGCCGGCTCACGGGCTGGCACGAGCACGCCGAGCAGGACGAGGACGACGCGCCCCTCGTCATCAACCACGGGCACAGCGCCGTCGAGGAGCCCGAGCCGAGGACCAAGCGGCTCAGCCTGCGCGAGCGCCGGGCGCGGCGCGCAGCGGCGAAGGCCGAGGCGGCCGAGCTCCTCGAGCGCTACGAGGCCGACGAGGCCTTCGAGAAGGCGGCGTACGTCGCGGACGAGCCCGTCGAGGTCGTCCAGGACGTCGACGACGTCCCGACCGTCGTCATCGGGGAGGAGCACGCCGAGCCCGCACCGCTCACGACGCCGCTGCCGACCCCCGTCCCCGCGGGGGAGCAGCCCACGCTCGAGGGCGACTACCTGTACACCCTGCCGTCCGAGGACGTGCTCGTGAAGGGCGCCCCGCACAAGGTGCGCTCGGCCGCGAACGACCGCGTCGTCGAGGCCCTCACGACCGTGCTCGACTCCTTCGACATCGACGCCCAGGTCACGGGCTTCACGCGCGGGCCCACGGTCACGCGATACGAGGTCGAGCTCGGTGCAGGGGTCAAGGTCGAGCGCGTCACGGCCCTGTCGAAGAACATCGCCTACGCGGTCGCGAGCGCCGACGTGCGCATCCTCTCGCCGATCCCGGGCAAGTCCGCGATCGGGATCGAGATCCCCAACGCCGACCGTGAGACCGTCGCGCTCGGTGATGTCCTGCGCTCGGGCGCCGCGCGGCGCTCCGAACGGCCGATGCTCGTGGGCGTCGGCAAGGACGTCGAGGGCGGCTACGTCGTCGCCGACCTTGCGAAGATGCCGCACATGCTCGTCGCCGGAGCCACCGGTGCCGGGAAGTCGAGCTTCATCAACTCGATGATCGTCTCGCTCCTCATGCGCGCGACGCCCGACGAGGTGCGCATGATCCTCGTCGACCCCAAGCGCGTCGAGCTCACGGTCTACGAGGGCATCCCGCACCTCATCACGCCGATCATCACGAACCCCCAGAAGGCCGCCGAGGCCCTCGAGTGGGTCGTGCGGGAGATGGAGGCGCGCTACGACGACCTCGCGACCTTCGGCTTCAAGCACATCGACGACTTCAACGCCGCCGTGCGAGCCGGCAAGGTCAAGCCGCTGCCGGGCTCGGAGCGCAAGATCGCGACCTACCCGTACCTGCTCGTCGTCGTCGACGAGCTCGCGGACCTCATGATGGTCGCCCCGCGCGACGTCGAGGCCGCGATCCAGCGCATCACGCAGCTCGCGCGCGCCGCGGGCATCCACCTCGTGCTCGCGACCCAGCGCCCCTCGGTCGACGTCGTGACGGGGCTCATCAAGGCGAACGTGCCCTCGCGCCTCGCGTTCGCGACCTCCTCGCTCACCGACTCGCGCGTCGTGCTCGACCAGCCCGGCGCCGAGAAGCTCATCGGCCAGGGTGACGCGCTCTTCCTGCCGATGGGCTCCGCCAAGCCGATGCGCGTGCAAGGCGCGTGGGTCTCCGAGAAGGAGGTCCACACCGTCGTCTCGCACGTGCGGGAGCAGGCCAAGCCCGTCTACCGCGAGGACGTCACGCAGGCCGCCGCCAAGAAGCAGATCGACGAGGACATCGGCGACGACCTCGACCTGCTGCTCCAGGCCGCCGAGCTCGTCATCTCGACCCAGTTCGGCTCGACCTCGATGCTCCAGCGCAAGCTGCGCGTCGGCTTCGCGAAGGCTGGCCGGCTCATGGACCTGCTCGAGTCCCGGGAGATCGTGGGCCCCTCGGAGGGTTCGAAGGCGCGCGAGGTGCTCGTCCAGCCCGACGACCTCGCCGCGACACTCGCCCTACTGCGGGGCGACTCCGTTGCCGATAAGTCGTGGGAAGGGTCCGACCAGGACTCCGGCCACGACGTCGTCGACGGAGAAGAATGGGCTGGTTCGCGCAGCTAGGCAGCACCCCGGCGCCTGCCTTCGTGCTCGCGGGCCTCGGCGTCGCCGCGGCCCTCGTGCTCGGTGTGCGCTCGGTGCTCCTGGGGCGCTCGCGACGGCGTGCGGTCGCCGAGCTCGCCGTCCTGCGGCGCAGGTACGCCGCGGTCCTCGCGAGCACGAGCGACGGGGTCGTCCTGCACGCGACGACGGGCGCGATCATCGACGTCAACGACGCCGCGCGCGACATGCTCGGCCTCGACGGGCAGGACGTCGTCGGGACGCTCGTCGCAGACCTGCCCGTCGTCCTCGTCAACGAGCAAGGCCAGGCGCTCAACCCCGCGGCGGTCATGCGGCACACGCCCGTGGGGCTCTCGCGCGCGACCGCACCGATCGACGCCGAGCTCGTCGGGATCGCGCGCCCCGGTCAGCCGATGTCGACGATGCGCATGGTCCAGGTCATGTCGCGCACCGTCACGGGCGGCGGGATCGGCGCGCCCGTCGTGCTCACGACGATCGAGGACATGACCGTCCAGGGCGAGGTCAAGGCGGCCCTCGAGCGCTCGGAGCTGCAGTTCCGCGTCGCGATGGAGAACGCTCCGATCGGCATGGCGCTCGTCGACCTCGACTGGCGGATCATCGAGGTCAACGCTGCGTTCGCCGAGCTGCTCGGGACCACGCGCGAGGCGCTCGTCGGCTACGGCTTCGCCGATGTGTCCCACCCCGAGGACCGCGACAAGGAGCGCGCGCTCGTGCAGAGCCTCCTCGCAGGTCACCAGTCACGCTTCTCGCTCGAGAAGCGCTACCTGCGCGCGGACGGGCACGTCGTGTGGGCGATGCTCGACGTCGCGCTCGTGCGCACCGCGAGCCACGCCTCGGACCACTTCGTCGCCCAGGTGCGCGACGCGACCGAGTCACGCATCAAGTCCGAGATGCTCGCGCACCGCGCGATGCACGACCCGCTCACGGGACTCGCGAACCGGACCCTGTTGCAAGAGGTGCTCCAGTCGGTCCTCGACCAGCCCCGCCGGGACCGGGTCGCGGTGCTCGCGTGCGACCTCGACGGCTTCAAGGCGATCAACGACCGCTACGGCCACGCCGCGGGCGACGAGGTGCTCGTGCACGTCGCGGGCGTGCTGCGTGCCGCGATCGGTGCGCGCGGGACGGTCGCCCGGATGGGCGGCGACGAGTTCGTGATCGTGCTGCAGGACATGGAGTCCGAGCGGGTCGCGTTCGAGGTCGCGACCCAGATCCACGCGAACCTGCGCGAGCCCGTGCGTATGCACCGGCGGCGCATGACCGTGCGTGCGAGCATCGGGATCGCCCTCGCCGACGCCGAGACGATGGCCGGAGGCGCCCCCGGGCTGCTCGCCGCGGCCGATGCCGCGCTGTACCGCGCGAAGGCCGCGGGCAAGTCGCGCACCGAGGTGTACGACACCTCGATGGAGATCTCGGGCGGACGGCACGGCCTCCAGGGTGAGCTGCACGGTGCGCTCGGGCGCGGCGAGATCGTGCTGCACTACCAGCCGCTCGTCGACCTTGCGACCGGCCAGGTGCTCGGCCACGAGGCCCTTGTGCGCTGGGAGCACCCCTCGCGCGGGCTCCTGCTGCCGAGCATGTTCCTCGGCCTTGCGGAGGAGATCGGGCTCGGGGTCGCGCTCGGCTCGCACGTCGTCGCGGAGGCCGTGGGGTACCTCGCGCGGTGCTCGGACCAGTCCCGCTGGGTCTCGGTCAACGTCGCGGCCGATCAGCTCGGCGACGGAGAGTTCGCGGCGCGGCTGCTCGCGGAGAGCTCGAAGTACCGGGTCGCCCCGGGGCGGCTCGTGATCGAGCTGACCGAGACCTCGCTCGTCGACGCGGGCACGCGCGTGCGGCACGAGCTCACGCAG
>JAJUHG010000039.1 GCA_029267995.1 Micrococcales bacterium | reverse complement strand
CGAGCAGGTGGTAGCCGCGCCCGCCCGTGACGTCGAGGCCCACCTCGGTCCAGCGGTCGAGCAGGGCGCCGCGCGCGAGGGCACCGCCCCCGGCGAGCGCCTCGACGAGCGTGCTGCGGGCAAGGTCGACGTGCGCGTCGGCGAGCCCGAGATCCCGTCGGCGCCGCGCCATCGTTCGCAACGGTCGCTCGGCAAGCAGCTCGACAAGCCACGCGGCGTCGCGCGCCGCGACGGCGTGCAAGGTCCCACGCATCGGCCACGTCCGCACGATCGCCCCGCTGTCGAACGCCTTGCGAACGCTCGCGACGTCGCTGCCCTCGGTCCGCAGCGCGACCGACTCGAGCAGTCCAGGGAGGTCTTGGCCCTGCATCGCGGTGAGCCACTCGACCACCTCCGCGGGACCGCGCAGGCGCGGACCGACGACGCGTTGCGCGACGAGCCGCATGAGCGCGACCTCAGCTCGTGCCACCATGCGTCCGAGCCTTGCGCACGCGACCCCGGCTGACCACTTCTCAGGGGACGCACAGCGCTGGCCTGGCACGTCGCAGCGGCGAGGCCGTAGCGTCGAGGCGTGCTCGACCTGCTCGCCTCCTCCCCGCTGCTCACGATCATGCTCGTCATGGCCGTGGGCACGGCGCTCGGGGCGGTCCCGGTCGGTCCCGTGCGGTTCGGGGCCGCGGGGGCGCTGTTCGTCGGGCTCACGCTCGGCGCGGCCGACCCACGGCTCGGCGAGGGGCTCGGCCTTGTCCAGTCGCTCGGTCTCGCGCTGTTCGTCTACACGGTGGGTCTCGCCGCGGGCGGCCGGTTCTTCCGGGACCTGCGCCGCCAGCTGCCCCTCATGGGCGTCGCGGTCGCGGTGCTCCTCCTCGCAGCGGCGGTCACGGCCGGGACGGCGCGCGTGCTCGGGCTCGGCGGGCCGCTTCTCGCGGGCGCGTTCACGGGCGGGCTCACCTCGACCCCGGCCCTCGCGGCCGCGCAGCAGGCGGCGGCGAGCGACGCGCCCGCGGTCGGTTACGCGCTCGGCTACCCCGTGGGCGTCACGGTCGCGATCCTCGTGGTCGCGCTCGTCGTGGGGCGAACGTGGCCCGCGCGCCGCGACCCCGCGCCCGCCGCGAGCGTGGGCCTCAGCGCGGTCACGGCGGGGGTGCGCACGACGACGACGCTCGACGAGGTGCCCGGTTACGCCGAGCAGGCGGTGCGCATGTCCTATCTCGCGCGCGACGGTCGTGTCCGGGTGATCCGTCCCGGTGAGGAGCTGCGGCCTGGCGACGAGGTCGTCGTCGTCGGCGTGGCCGACCGGGTCGCCGAGGCGGTCGCCCACCTCGGCGAGGTGCTCGACGAGCACCTCGCCGACGATCGCTCGAGCGTCGAGAACCAGCGCTTCGTGGTCTCCGACAAGCGGCTTGCGGGCCGCACGCTTGCCGAGCTCGACCTGCCGGGCCGCTTCGACGGTGTCGTGACCCGCGTGCGGCGCGGCGACCTCGACCTGCTCGCGCGCGACGACCTCACGCTCGAGCTTGGCGACCGGGTGCTCGCGGTGGTACCCCGCGACCGGCTCGAGGAAGCCTCGCGCTTCTTCGGCGACTCCGAGCGGCGGGTCTCGGAGATCGACCCCGTCTCGACCGGTATCGGCCTTGCTGTCGGCCTTGTGCTGGGTCTCGTGTCGCTCCCGCTCCCGGGTGGCACGGCCGTCGCGCTCGGCTCGGCCGCGGGCCCGCTCCTGGTCGGGATGGTGCTCGGCAACGTCGAGCGGACGGGCCGGATCGTGTGGGGCATGCCGTTGTACGCGAACCTTGCGCTGCGCCAGCTGGGCCTGCTGCTGTTCCTCGCCGCGGTCGGGCTCGCCTCGGGGCAGGCCTTCGCCTCCCAGGCCTTCACCGCGACCGGTGCGGCGGTCGTCGTGACCGCGGCCGTCGCGGTCGGGATCACGTGCATCTTGCTCGCGCTCGGGGCGCGCGCAGCGGGGGTCAGCGCACCGCGAGCCGCGGGTGCGATCGCGGGCCTCGTCGGGCAGCCTGCGATCTTGTCCTACGCGGGGACGCGGGTCACCGACGAGCGCGTCGAGGCGGGCTACGCGGCGCTGTTCGCCCTCGGGATCCTTGTGAAGATCCTCCTTGTGCAGGTGCTCGTGCTGCTGTGAGGCTCAGCCCTGGGCGAGCCGCGCGGGGAACCCTCCCGTCGCGACGGGGCCCCACGAGTCGATCGTGACGCGGATGAGGCACTTGCCCTGGGCGACCATCGCCGCGCGGTACTCGTCCCAGTCGGGGTGCTCGCCCGCGATGTTGCGGTAGTACTCGACGAACGCGTCGAGGCCGTGCGGCGCGTCGATCACCTCGGCGGTCCCGTCGACCTGGACCCACGGGTCCCACTCGTCCGAGACGACGCACAGGCTCACGCGCGGGTCGCGGCGGGCGTTGCGGGCCTTTGCTCGCTCGGGGTAGGTCGACACGACGACGCGCCCTGAGTCGTCGACGCCGCACGTCACGGGAGACATCTGCGGGGATCCGTCGCGGCGCCGTGTCGCGAGGATCGCGTGGTGGCGTGGGCGCAGGAACTCGATCAGCTCTGCGCGCGAGACGCGGTCGGCTCGTGCGATCTTGCGGGTCACGGTGGCCTCCAGGCTCCGGCAGGGACTCGACGCACCGTCGTCGGCCCACCCAGAGGTACGCCCGACGGCGCGGTGCGCTCTCGACACTAGACTCGTCCGAGCGCCTCCGGGCGCACGACCCCTCGAACCTTCGGAAGGACCTCCGTGCTGCGCACCCACGACGCCGGCTCGCTGCGAGCCGAGCACATCGGCCAGACCGTGACCCTCGCCGGGTGGGTGGCCCGGCGGCGAGACCACGGGGGCGTCGCGTTCCTCGACCTGCGGGACGCGAGCGGCGTCGCCCAGGTGGTCGTGCGGGACGAGGAGGTCGCGCACGCGTTGCGCAACGAGTTCGTGATCCAGGTGACCGGCGAGGTGGGCCGCCGACCGGAGGGCAACGAGAACCCGAACCTGCCCACGGGTGAGGTCGAGGTCGTGACCGAGACCCTCGAGGTGCTCAACACCTCCGCGCCGCTGCCGTTCCCGATCGACGAGCACGTCGAGGTCGGCGAGGAGGTGCGCCTGCAGCACCGCTACCTCGACCTGCGCCGCCCTCAGCCCGCGTCGATCATGCGGTTGCGCTCGCGCGTGAACCAGGCGGCGCGCGAGGTGCTCCTCGACCGCGGTTTCGTCGAGGTCGAGACCCCGACGCTGACCCGGTCGACGCCCGAGGGCGCACGTGACTTCCTCGTGCCCGCACGCCTCGCCCCGGGCAGCTGGTACGCCCTCCCGCAGTCCCCGCAGCTGTTCAAGCAGCTGCTCATGGTGGGCGGGATCGAGAAGTACTTCCAGATCGCGCGCTGCTACCGCGACGAGGACTTCCGCGCGGACCGCCAGCCCGAGTTCACCCAGCTCGACATCGAGGCGAGCTTTGTCGAGCAGGACGACGTGATCGAGCTCGGCGAGGCGGTCCTGGCGGCGCTGTGGCGCCTGATCGGTGTCGAGATCACGACGCCGATCCCGCGCATGACCTACGCCGAGGCGATGGCCCGGTACGGGACCGACAAGCCCGACCTGCGCTTCGGTCTGGAGCTCGTCGAGATGACCGAGTACTTCAAGGACACCCCCTTCCGGGTGTTCCAGGCCGAGTACGTCGGCGCGGTGGTCCAGCCGGGCGGCGCCGCGACCCCGCGGCGCGGTTTCGACGCGTGGCAGGAGTGGGCCAAGCAGCGTGGGGCCAAGGGGCTCGCGTACGTGACGGTCGCCGACGACGGCGAGCTCGGGGGACCGGTCGCGAAGAACCTCTCCGAGGAGGAGCGGGCCGGTCTGGTCGAGGCGGTGGGTGCCGAGCCCGGCGACGCGGTGTTCTTCGCGGCGGGCGCGACGAGCCAGGCCCGTGCGCTGCTCGGTGCGGCGCGCAACGAGATCGCACGCCGTGACGGGCTGATCGACGAGGACGCGTGGTCCTTCGTGTGGGTCGTCGACGCGCCGCTGTTCGAGCCTGCGGGGGACACCGACGACGTCGCGGTCGGCAAGGGCGCGTGGACCGCGGTCCACCACGCCTTCACCTCGCCGACGCCCGAGTGGATCGACCGCTTCGAGGAGTCTCCGGGCGAGGCGCTCGCGTACGCGTACGACATCGTGTGCAACGGCAACGAGATCGGTGGTGGGTCGATCCGTATCCACCGCCGCGACGTCCAGGAGCGGGTCTTCGGCGTCATGGGCATCGGTCCCGAGGAGGCGCAGGAGCGCTTCGGCTTCCTGCTCGACGCGTTCCAGTACGGTGCGCCCCCGCATGGCGGGATCGCGTTCGGCTGGGACCGGGTCGTCGCGCTCCTTGCGGGCGCAGACTCGATCCGCGAGACGATCGCCTTCCCCAAGACGGGCGGCGGCTACGACCCGCTCACGGGTGCGCCCGCACCGATCTCGGCGCAGCAGCGCAAGGAGGCGGGCGTCGACGCGAAGCCCGCGCGCGAGGGTGCCCCGGCCGCTGAGGCCGGCACCTCGGACGCGTGAGCGGCATACGGTCGCTCGGCCGCTTCGCCGAGCCGGCCCAGCTGCCCGCGCCGTGGGGGACCACGGAGTACCTCCTGAGCCACCACGGGGCCTCGCAGGTCCATGCGGCGTGGGCGACCTCGGACGCCTTCCTCGCCCTGATCGACGGGGCCTCGCGGCCGGTTCCCGGGTTGCTCGGGCTCGGTGACGCCGACGGCGTCGCGCGGCTGCTCGCGTCGGGAGAGGTCGCCGGAGCGATCTCGAACCCCGGGGCCGACGACGGCGCGTCGGGCTCGCCGGTGCGCTGGGCCACGGTCCCGCAGGGCACTTCGCAGCGGTGCCCCGAGGTGTTCGCGGGGCCCCTTGCGCACCTCGGGGACCGCGGGGAGTGGGAGTGGATGTGGGTCGGTGAGCCCTTGCTCGGCGCCGACCCTGGGGGTGTCGAGCGGCTCGAGCCGAGCGCGGCGGTGATCGCCGAGGTGTCGGACTTCCTCGCCGCGGCGCACCCGACCTCGGACACCGACCCGGACGACCCGCGGATCTTCGGTTGGTGGGTCGTGCGTGAGGGCGGTGCCCTACGGGCGGGGGTCGGTGCGATGCGCCTCGCCGCGGGTCTCCCGCCGTACCTCGTCTCGCTCGGGGTGCACCCTGAGCACCGCGGGCGAGGGCTTGCCGACAAGGTGCTCGCGGCGGCGGTGCGTGACGGCCTGGCCCAACCGGCGCGGGTGGGCAGCGGTGTGAGCCTCGCGCTGTACTCGGCGAACACGCGCGCGCGGCGCGTCTACGACCGGCTCGGCTTCGAGCTGCACCACCGCTTCGAGTCGCTGCGCGCGCGTTGAGACCTCACCACCGGGTCGGGGGCGCGTCCCGGCCCGACAGGCCGCGGTGCGTGCGCGGCGCGTCCTGCTCGTCCTCGTCCGGCTCGCCGCGCGGCCCGGTGCGCCGCAGGTCCGTGAAGGCCCAGCGCGCGAGCGCGAGGAGGGGCGGCAGGGTCGCGAGGAGCACGACCCACGTGCTCCAGTAGGCCCACACGAGGCTTGGCTCCTCGGGTGGCGCGTAGGTGAGCACGAGGACGCCGACGAGGCTCGACAGCCACAGCGCTCCGAGCAGGACGACGGCGGTGTGCACGAGGCCGCGCGGGATGCGTCTGAGCATGTCAGTCCGGCTCGCGCGCACCTTGGCGCAGTGTCGCGGGGGCCCACCAGGCTGCGCGGCCGAGGATCGTCATGAGGGCCGGGGCGAGCAGGAGTCGCACGATCGTCGCGTCGATCAGCACGGCGGCCGCGAGGGCGAAGCCGACCTCCTTGATCACGAGCATCCGGCCGAGGACGAAGCCCGCGAACACGACGACGATGATCGCGGCCGCGGCCGTGATGACGGGCGCCGAGCGTTCGAGACCGAGGCGCACCGCGTCCTTGTCGGGCTGCCCGCTGTCGCGCAGCTCGTTGATGCGCGAGAGCAGGAACATCTCGTAGGTGGTCGCGAGGCTGAAGGCGAACGCGACCACGAGCACGACGACGTACGTCTCGATCCCCCCGACCGGGGTGAACCCGAGCAGTCCCGCGAGGTGCCCGTCCTGGAAGGCCCACGTGAGCACGCCGAGGGAGGCCGCGATCGACAACGCGTTGCACAGCAGCGCCTTGAGGGGCAGCACGAGCGAGCCGGTGAGCCCGAGCAGGAGCACGAGCGCGGCCCCGAGGGCGATCCCTGCGGCGAGCGGCGCGCCGTCGGCGAGCGCTGTCACGAAGTCGACCTGGACGGCCGCGGTGCCCGCGACATGGACGGGGAAGCCGGGGTCGAGGCCGCGCACGGCGCGCACGACCTCGCGCTCGACGGGACCGCCGTCGTCGCTGGAGTCGGCGTGCACCCCGATGACGACGACGTTGCCGACGGGAACGGGTTCGTCGACCTCGACGACGTCGGGCAGGCCCGCGAGCGTGGGGACCCATGCGAGACCCTCGGCGAGCGTCGTCTCGGCGACCACCTGGATCGAGGCGCTCGTCGCGTCGGGGTACTGCTCGGCGACCTGGCGCACGTAGGCCCGCTGGGGCGAGTCCGAGGGCAGCAGCTGGAGCGAGGTGGTCCGCAGGTCGAGGTGCAGCGCCGGCGCCGCGAGCACCGCGAGGATCGCGACCGAGCCACCGAGCACGAGCCACGGGCGGCGCTGGACCCACGCGACGAGCCGGGCAAGAAGACCCGGGGTGGTCCGCGCCGTGCCGGGCGCGCGCCGGCGTGCCACGCGCGCGAGCAGGCTCGGGCGCACGAGCCGTCGACCACCGATCGCGAGGAGCGCGGGGACGAGGGTCAGTGCGGTCGCCATCGCGACGAGGGTGACCGCGGCCCCCGCCGCGCCGAAGGCGCGCAGGATGGGCGGGCGGAACACGAGCAGCGCACCGGCCCCGAAGGCGATCGTGAGCGCCGAGAAGGTCACGGTGCGCCCCGCGGTCGCCATGGTCGCGACGATCGCCTCGGCGACCGCACCGTCGCCGCGCCGACGCCGCACTCGCGCGCCGTCGTCGTCGGCGAGCAGGGCTGAGAGCTCTTCGCGAAAGCGTGAGACCACAAGCAGGCCGTAGTTGATCGACAGGCCGAGCCCGAGCACGATCACGACGTTGACGACCGAGGCGTCGAGCGGCATGAGCAAGGACAGGCCGACGAGCGTCCCGAGCGCCCCCGCGATCGAGGCGAGCGCGCCCGCGAGCGGCATCGCGGCGGCGAGGAAGCCGCCGAACACGAGCACCATGACGAACAGCGCGAGGGGGAGGGCGACCGCCTCGCCCGTGACGAGGTCGCGCTCGACCTGGGAGATGATCTCCTCGTCGATCAAGGGCGTGCCGCCCACGCGCCCGCTCGCGCCGGGGACGACGTCGGCGAGCTGCTCGGGCGCCTGGGCGAGCAGGCGCGCGACCTCGGTCAGGGCGCGGTCGTTCGCGGCCTCGCTCAGCCCCTGCTCGAGCGTGACGATCACGAGGAAGCCCTCGCCGTCGCGCGCGATGAACGGCGCCGCGGCGGGGTTGTCGATCGTGTCGGGCAGGACGAAGGGGGACAGCACGCTCGCGACACCCTCGACGCGCGCGAGCTCGACCTCGAGGGGGGCCACGGCATCGGCGAGGCCCTCGGTGGCCGGCGGCGCCCCGTCGAGGACGAGCGTCAGGGCGTCGCCCGCGGCACGGACCTCGTCGAGGATCTGCTGGGCCTCGTGCGAGCCCGATCCGGGGACGCTCGGTGCGCTCGTGTCGAGCCGGTCGAAGATGCTCGCCCCGCCCGTCCCCGTGGTCGCGAGGGCGAGGGTGAGGAGGGTCAGGACCGCCCACACACCGATCGTCGTCTTCGGGTGGCGGGCGACGCGCCTGCCGAGCGTGGCGAACACGCGGGTCAGCATGGCACCTGCGCGCGGTGCCGTGCCACCTGCTCCTCGGCGCCCCGGGTCGTGGTCACCGCGTGTCGCGGGGCGTGCGTAGGCTCGCGGCATGGACCTGTTCGACTCGGTCGGCAGCACCGCCGCGGGCATCCCGGACGTCGGGACGCACAGCCCGCTCGCGGTGCGCATGCGTCCGCGCTCGCTCGAGGAGGTCGCGGGGCAGTCGCACCTGCTCGAGGCGGGCTCGCCGCTGCGCCGGCTCGTCGAGCCGCCCGTCGCGGGGGTCTCGCGCGCCGCGCCGAGCTCGGTCGTGCTGTGGGGCCCGCCGGGCACGGGCAAGACGACGCTCGCGTACCTCGTGGCCCAGGTCTCGGGGCGGCGCTTCGTCGAGCTGTCGGCCGTCACGGCGGGCGTCAAGGAGGTGCGCGCCGTGATCGACGACGCGCGCCGGCGTCTCGCGAGCGACGGCTCGGAGACGGTCCTGTTCATCGACGAGGTGCACCGTTTCACCAAGACCCAGCAGGACGCGCTCCTGCCGAGCGTCGAGAACCGTTGGGTCACGCTCGTCGCGGCGACCACCGAGAACCCGAGCTTCTCGGTCAACTCCCCGCTCCTGTCGCGTTCGCTCCTGCTCACGCTCGAGCCGCTGTCCGACGACGACGTCGCGCTCCTGGTCGCCCGCGCGGTCACCGACGAGCGCGGCCTCGCGGGCGCGGTAGAGCTCGACGAGGACGCTGCCGCGCACCTCGTGCGGCTCGCGGGGGGCGACGCGCGCAAGGCCCTGACGATCCTCGAAGCGGCTGCGGGCGCCGCGCTCGACGAGGCGAGCCAGGACGCCGTCGTCGGCGAGGAGGGCGAGGCCGTGCCCGTGCGCATCGACCTCGGCACGGTCGAACGGGCGATCGACGTCGCCGCGGTGCGCTACGACCGCGCGGGGGACCAGCACTACGACGTGATCTCGGCGTTCATCAAGTCGCTGCGCGGCTCGCACGTCGACGCCGCGCTGCACTACCTCGCCCGCATGATCGCGGCGGGGGAGGACCCGCGGTTCATCGCGCGCCGGGTCGTGATCGCGGCCTCGGAGGAGGTCGGGATGGCTGACCCGAGCGCGCTCCAGGTCGCGGTCGCGGCGGCCCAGGCGGTCCAGCTCATCGGGATGCCTGAGGCGCGCATCATCCTCGCGCAGGCGGTCGTGCACATCGCGACCGCGCCGAAGTCGAACGCGGCCTACAAGGCGATCGACGCCGCGCTCGCCGACGTGCGCGCGGGCAAGATCGGCACGGTCCCCGCGCACCTGCGCGACACGCACTACGCGGGTGCGAAGCGCGTCGGCCACGGCGAGGGCTACCGCTACGCGCACGACGCGCCGCACGCGATCGCCGCGCAGCAGTACCTGCCCGACGTGCTCGAGGGTGCCCGCTACTACGAGCCGCACGACCGGGGGCTCGAGCGCGAGGTCCAGGCGCGCCTCGAGCGCATCCGCCAGATCCTCGACCGGGGCTGAGGCGTGCATGCGGTAGAGTTCTCGAGTTGCCTTCGGGCGACCGCCTGGGGTCTTAGCCACAAGGTCGGCCCCACTCCGCGCCGGAGAACCGGACGTTGGAGCGACGTCACGACGACAGGACGAAACCAAGAATGAGCAGTGTCACGCGTGCGCGCCGCCAGGTGCGCCTCTCCCGCGCTCTCGGCATCCCGCTGACGCCCAAGGCCGTCAAGCACTTCGAGAAGCGCCCCTACCCCCCGGGTGAGCACGGCCGCGCCCGCCGCCGCACCGAGTCGGACTACGCGGTGCGTCTGCGCGAGAAGCAGCGTCTGCGCGCCCAGTACGCGCTGCGCGAGAAGCAGCTGCGCCGCGCCTACGACGAGGCCCGCAAGGCCCCGGGCCTGACCGGTGAGGTCATGGTCGAAGACCTCGAGACGCGGCTCGACGCGCTCGTGCTGCGCGCCGGCTTCGCCCGCACGATCCTCCAGGCCCGCCAGGCCGTGACGCACCGTCACATCCTCGTGGACGGCAAGATCGTCGACCGCCCCTCGTTCCGCGTGAAGCCGGGCCAGACCCTCCAGGTCAAGCCCCGCTCGCAGACGACGGTCCCGTTCCAGGTCGCGGCGGCCGGTGCGCACCAGCTCTCGGAGATCCCGCCGTACCTCGACGTGCAGATCGAGAAGCTCACCGCGGTCCTCACGCGTCGCCCCGTGCGCGCCGAGGTCCCCGTGACGTGCGACGTCCAGATGGTCGTCGAGTTCTACGCGCGCTGAACCCAGCCGCTCGCCGACGGCGCCTCGGACCCCCTGCGGGGTCGGGGCGCCGTCGTCGTTCTCGGGTGGGTAGTGTTGTCGCAGGTCGACACCGAAGGAGCACCGCATGTCCGTGGGCGACATCGCCGGACTGATCGCCGCGATCGCGTTCGTCGCGCTCGTGGGTTTCCTCGCGCTCCCGCTCGTCAAGCTCGGCAAGTTCTTCGACCAGTCGACCGACTCGGTCAAGGAGCTCACGAACCACACGCTGCCCGTGATCGACGAGACCGCGAGCGTCATCTCGACCACGAACGCCCAGCTCGACCGGATCGACACGATCACGGCCCGCACGGCAGAGCTCACCGAGAACGCCTCGGCGCTCAGCACGCTCGTCGCGGCGACCGTGGGCGGCCCGCTCGTCAAGGTCGCGGCGTTCACCTACGGCGCGCGGCAGGCGCTGTCGGGGATGCTCAAGGGCAAGGGGAAGTAGCCCGTGCGTCGCCTGTTCTGGGTCGGCGTCGGGGCGGGCGTCGCGGTGCTCGTCGTGGTCAAGGGCCGCCAGCTGTTTCACCGTTTCACGCCTGAGGGCGTGACCGAGGAGCTCGAGGGCCAGGTCAAGGGCCTTGCGGATCGTGCGCGCGAGGCTGTCGCGACCTTCACCTCGGCGGCTGCCGAGCGGGAGCGCGAGCTCACCGAGGCGCTCCTGGGCGAGCGAGACGTCGCCGAGGCCCGTGCGATCCGCAAGGAGCGCAAGGCGCGCAAGGCGTGGGACTTCGAGGCCGCGGGCGAGGACGACGAAGACGCCCTGGGATACTCGTTCTTCTAGACTTCCGCAGGCCGCCGCACGGCCACGCTGCACCGACCGTCCCCACCTGAGGCAAGGAACCCATGCGCACCGCCGAGATCCGTCAACGTTGGCTGGACTTCTTCCAGGCCCGCGACCACGCCGTGGTGCCTTCGGCGAGCCTCGTCTCCCCGGACCCCTCGACGCTCTTCACGATCGCGGGCATGGTCCCGTTCATCCCGTACATGCTCGGGGAGCAGACCCCGCCGTGGAAGCGCGCGACGAGCGTGCAGAAGTGTGTGCGCACCCTCGACATCGACGAGGTCGGCAAGACGACGCGCCACGGCACGTTCTTCCAGATGAACGGCAACTTCTCGTTCGGCGACTACTTCAAGGAAGGCGCGATCACCTACGCGTGGGACCTCATCACGACGTCCCAGGCCGAGGGTGGTTACGGCTTCGACCCGGACAAGATCTGGGTCACGGTCTTCCACGACGACGACGAGGCGGCCGAGCTGTGGCGCACGATCGCGGGGCTGCCCGCCGAGCGCATCCAGCGTCGCGGCCGCGCGGACAACTACTGGACGACCGGGCAGCCGGGCCCCGCGGGACCGTGCTCGGAGATCTACGTCGACCGCGGGCCCGAGTACGGGCCGGACGGCGGGCCGGTCGTCGACGAGGACCGCTTCCTCGAGATCTGGAACCTCGTGTTCATGCAGTACCAGATCGACGACGTGCGCTCGAAGGAAGACTTCCGCATCGTCGGTGAGCTGGCGAGCAAGAACATCGACACGGGCATGGGTCTCGAGCGCGTCGCGTACCTGCTGCAGGGCGTCGACAACCTCTACGAGATCGACGAGGTGTTCCCCGTGATCCGCGCCGCGGAGGAGCTCTCGGGGCGGCGCTACGGCGCGAACCCCGAGGACGACGTGCGCATGCGCGTCGTCGCGGACCACGTGCGCAGCGCCCTCATGCTCATCGGTGACGGGATCGTGCCCTCGAACGAGGGGCGCGGCTACGTCCTGCGCCGGCTGCTGCGCCGCAGCGTGCGCGCGATGCGCCTGCTCGGGGTCGACACCGTGACGATGCCCGAGCTGCTCCCGGTCTCGAAGGCCGCGATGGCGCCGTCGTACCCCGAGCTCGAGACCGAGTTCGAACGGATCAGCCAGGTCGCCTACAACGAGGAGGAGGCGTTCCGGCGCACCCTCGCGCAGGGCACGCAGATCTTCGACGTCGCGGTGCGCGAGGCCAAGCAGTCGGCCGCGCCCGTGCTGAGCGGCGCCGACGCGTTCGCGCTGCACGACACGTACGGCTTCCCGATCGACCTGACCCTCGAGATGGCGGCCGAGCAGGGCGTGAGCGTCGACGAGCAGGCCTTCCGCGACCTCATGCGCGAGCAGCGCGAGCGGGCCCGTGCGGACGCGCTCGCGAAGCGCACGGGCCGTGCGGACACCGCGGCGTACGACGCGCTCGTCTCCGAGCTGTCCGGGCCCACGCAGTTCCTCGGCTACACCGACCTCGAGTCGACGAGCGAGATCGTGGGGATCCTCGTGGACGGCCAGCCGGCACCGGCCGCGACCGCGCCCGCGGAGGTCGAGGTCGTGCTCGACCGCACGCCCTTCTACGCCGAGGCGGGCGGTCAGCTCGCGGACACCGGCACGATCCACCTCGACGGGGGCGGCCACATCGAGGTCGACGACGTGCAGTCGCCCGTCAAGGGCCTCTCGGTGCACCGGGGCCGGCTCGTGGACGGCACGATCGTGCTCGGTGAGCGTGGCACGGCGCGCGTCGACGCGGGGCGCCGTGGGGCGATCGCGCGCGCACACACCGCGACGCACATGCTGCACAAGGCGCTGCACGAGTCGGTCGGCACGACCGCGACCCAGGCGGGCTCGGAGAACGCCCCGCACCACGTGCGCTTCGACTTCCGGCACGGCTCGGCGCTGCCCGCGGGTGCGCTCGCCGAGATCGAGGAACGGATCAACGCCCGTCTCGTCGAGGACCTCGAGGTGACCGACCAGGTCATGGACCTCGACAAGGCGCTCGAGAGCGGTGCGATGGCGTTGTTCGGCGCGAAGTACGGCAACCGCGTACGCGTCGTGTCGATCGGCGGGGACTGGTCGCGCGAGCTGTGCGCGGGCACGCACGTCGAGCGCTCGGGCGCGCTCGGCTTGGTGACCCTGCTCGGGGAGTCCTCGATCGGCTCGGGCGTGCGTCGTGTCGACGCGCTCGTCGGGGCGGGGGCGTACGCCGCGCAGGCCAAGGAGCGTGCGCTCGTGCACCAGCTCACGGGCATGCTCGACACGCGCCCTGAAGAGCTTCCCGAGCGCGTCTCGGGCCTCGTCGCACGCCTCAAGGAGGCCGAGAAGCGGCTTGCGGCGCTCACCCAGGCCCAGCTGCTCGCCTCGGCCGGCTCGATCGCCGAGCAGGCGACGACGACGGCGTCCGGGACGCGCCTCGTGCGCCACGACGCGGGCGAGGTCGACGGCGCGGACGACCTGCGCACGCTCGCTCTCGAGGTGCGCTCGCGCCTCGGCGAGGAGCCGGCCGTGGTCGCCGTCGTGGGCCGGTCGAAGGGCCGCCCGCTCGTGGTCGTCGCGACGAACGCCGCGGCGCGCGAGCAGGGCCTGCGCGCAGGTCATCTCGTACGGACCGTCTCGCAGGTGCTCGGCGGCGGCGGTGGCGGCAAGGACGACGTCGCGCAGGGTGGTGGCCAGGACGCCGCACGGCTGCCCGAGGCCCTCGACGCGCTCTCCGCGCAGGTCGCATGAGCCTTCCGCGCGCGCCCCGGCTCGGCGTCGACGTCGGCGCGGTGCGGGTCGGACTCGCCGCGAGCGACCCCGACGGGCTCGTCGCGACCCCGGTCGCGACGCTCGCGCCCGACGACGTCGCGGCGGTGGTCGCCGAGGTGCGTGAGCGGGGGGCCGGCGTCGTGTACGTCGGGCTCCCGCGGCACCTGTCCGGCGCGGAAGGCGCCGCGACGCAGGCGGCACGGCGCTACGCTGTCGTGCTGGCGCAGCAGGTGGCCCCGGTGGAGGTACGGCTCGTGGACGAGCGGATGTCGACCGTCGTGGCCACGGCGGCGCTGCGGGCCGCGGGTCGCCCGGGGCGACGGCAGCGCGCCGTCGTCGACCAGGCGGCGGCCGTCGTGATCCTCCAAGGGGCGCTCGACGCCGAGCGGACCGCGGGGGGCCGGGTCGGGGAACGGGTCGCCCAGGACGAGAAGAACGCGGAGGCGTGAGGGTGCGAGACGACGACGTGACGACCCCGCGGTGGCCCCAGGTGCAGTGGGACCCGGTCGGTGAGGATTCCCCAGGTGTCGCACCGGCGCAGCCCCAGCACGACGCGAGGCACGAGGCCTCCGTCGCGGCACCGAGCGAGCCCGAGGGTTTCGTCTACGACGCCGAGGGCAATGCCTACCCGGTGTTCGCGGGGCACGTGTACGACGCTGAGGGCAACGCCCACCCGCTCGCCTCGCTCGAGGGGATCGTGCACCCAGGCCCAGCCCCTGCGGCGCACGCCGAGGAGCACTTCGACCGCTTCGCCGAGGTCGACCCGGGTGCGCAGTGGGGCTTCGGCGAGGGGGAGGAGCACGCATCGCGCTCGGCCCGCCGCGAACGTCGTAGCGGGGGGCGGGGCAGGTCCGCCGCGGCCTTGCTCGTGAGCCTCGCGCTCGTCGGGGTCGGCGCCTTCGCGGTGTGGAAGCTCGTGGGTCCGATCTTCGACAATGCACCCGCGGTCACTGCGGGTCCGCAGGACTTTCCCGGGCCTGGCTCGGGCGCGGTCGAGGTCGTCGTCTCCCCGGGGGACACCGGTGCCGCGATCGGGCGCACGCTCGCCGAGGCCGGTGTGGTCGCCTCGGTCGAGGCCTTCACGCGGGCCTACGCCGCGAACCCCGACGCGGTCGGCATCCAGCACGGGACGTACGCGATGCTGCTCGAGATGAACGCCGCGGAGGCGGTCGAGCGGCTGCTCGACCGGGCGAACCGGGTCGAGCTGCGCGTGACGATCCCCGAGGGCTACACGGTCGCTCAGATCCTCAAGACGGCGGCAGCACGTTCCCAGATCCCGCTCGCCGAGCTCGAGGCGGCCGCCGAGGACCCGCACGCTCTCGGGGTGCCCGAGGAGGCGCAGGCCCAGCTCGAGGGTTGGTTGTTCGCCGCGACCTACACGGTCGAGCCGGGGGACACCGCGGTCGACCTGCTCTCGGCGATGGTCGGCGAGACGCGTCGCGTGCTCGAGCGTCTCGAGGTCCCGGTCGAGGACTGGGAGGAGGTGCTCAACAAGGCGTCCCTCGTCGAGCGGGAGATCAAGCGCGACGAGGATCGCGCGAAGGCGGCCCGTGTGATCGAGAACCGGCTCGCCAAGGGCATGACGCTCGGGATCGACGCGACGATCGCCTACGGCCTGGGCAAGTCGGGCCTCGAGCTCACGGTCTCCGACCTTGAGTCCGACCACCCCTACAACACGCGCAAGCACACGGGG
>JAJUHG010000038.1 GCA_029267995.1 Micrococcales bacterium | reverse complement strand
CGCCTCGATCGCCGAGGGCGCCCCCGCGGACGCTGTCGTCCTCGCGGCCGACCCGCGCGCGGACATCGCCGCGCTGCGCGCGCCCGAGGCGGTCGTGCTGCGCGGCACGGTCTGGACGCCGCTCGCGCGATGAGCGGCGCGCGCCCTGGTTGGAGGGCGCCGTCGTCGTCTGGCAGAATGCTCCGCTGTACCCGGGCCCGGAGGACCCTCTAACCTCCGGTGCCTGCGTCAACCGGCCCGACCGACACCCTCTCCCCACGGGACCGTCCGGCACGGCCACCCACTCATACCCAGGAGAGACCACCACTGTGGCAACCAAGATTCGCCTGAAGCGGTTCGGCAAGATCCGCGCGCCGTTCTACCGCGTCGTCGTCGCCGACTCGCGCACCAAGCGTGACGGTCGCGTGATCGAGGAGATCGGCAAGTACCACCCGACCGAGGAGCCCTCGCTCATCGAGATCGACTCGGAGCGTGCCCAGTACTGGCTCGGGGTCGGCGCGCAGCCGACCGAGCAGGTGCTCGCGCTGCTCAAGGTCACGGGCGACTGGCAGAAGTTCAAGGGCCTGCCCGGTGCCGAGGGCACCCTGCGGACCAAGGGCGAGAAGGCCGACGCGGCCGAGGCCGTCAAGGCCGCCGCGGACGCCGCCGAGAAGGTCAAGGCGAAGGCCGCCGAGAAGAAGGCCGACGCCCCGGCCGAGGACGCCCCCGCCGACGACGCGCCGGCTGCCGAGGAGGCCACCGAGGTCACCGAGGAGACGCCCGCGCAGGACGAGCAGTCCTGATGCTCGCCGACGCGCTCGAGCACCTGGTCCGCGGCATCGTGGACCACCCCGACGACGTCCAGGTGGACTCACGTTCGCTGCGTCGCGGGGAGCTGCTCGAGGTCCGGGTGCACCCGGACGACCTCGGGAGGGTCATCGGCCGTGGCGGCCGCACGGCCCGCGCCCTGCGCACCGTGATGTCCGCGCTGTCCGCCCAGGGGTCGGTCAGGGTCGACGTGCTCGGCCTCGACGGCCGCTGAGCCACCCGCACGACTCACGAGGCCCGGTCCCTATCCTGGGACCGGGCCTCGCCCGTCCCGAGAACGGAGCTGCCGTGGAACTCGTCGTCGCCCGCATCGGCCGCGCGCACGGACTGCGTGGTGAGGTCGTGCTCGAGGTGCGCACGGACGACCCCGAGCGCCGACTCGCCCCGGGCGCCCAGCTGCGCACCGACCCGCCCGAGGCCGGCCCGCTGCGGGTCGAGTCGCTCCGCACGCACTCGGGCCAGCTGCTCGTGCGCTTCGCCGAGGCGAGCGACCGCACCGCGGCGGAGGCGCTGCGCGGGACCGAGCTGCTCGTCGACGTCGAGGCGAGCGACGAGGAGGACGCGTGGTACCCGCACGAGCTGCGGGGCCTGCGCGCCGAGCGGGCCGACGGGACCGTGCTCGGCGAGCTCGAGGGCGTCGAGCACCTGCCCGCCCAGGACGCCCTCGTGCTGCGCGAGCCCGACGGGACGCGCACGCTCGTGCCGTTCGTCGCCGCGATCGTGCCGCTCGTCGACGTCGTGGGCGGGCGCGTCGTGCTCGACCCGCCCGGGGGGTTGCTCGCCTCGGACGCCGAGCGCCTCGAGACGGACCGGGAGCCCTGACGTGCGCATCGACGTGCTCACGATCTTCCCCGACTACCTCGCGCCCCTCGACCTGTCGCTCATCGGCAAGGCACGACGCGCGGGCCTGGTCGACCTGCGCGTGCACGACCTGCGCGAGTGGACCTCCGACCGGCACCGTACGGTCGACGACACGCCGTTCGGCGGCGGCGCGGGGATGGTCATGCGCCCCGACGTGTGGGGCCTCGCGCTCGACGACACGCTCGAGGCGGGGGCGACCCTCCTCGTGCCGACCCCCGCGGGGACCCCGCTCACGCAGGACCTCGTGACCGAGCTCGCTCAGCGCGAGCAGCTCGTGCTCGCGTGCGGGCGCTACGAGGGCATCGATGCGCGCGTCGTCGAGCACTTCGCGGCGCGCGAGGACGTGCGTGTCGTCGAGTTCTCGATCGGCGACTACGTGCTCAACGGGGGAGAGGTTGCCGCGCTCGCGGTGATCGAGGCGGTCGTGCGGCTCCTGCCGGGCGTCGTCGGCAACCCCGAGTCGCTTGCGGAGGAGTCGCACGGCGCGGACGGGCTTCTCGAGTACCCCGTGTTCACCAAGCCGCCGTCGTGGCGCGGGCTCGAGGTCCCCGAGGTGCTGCTCAGCGGCCACCACGCACGCGTCGCACGGTGGCGCCGGGACGAGGCGCTGCGCCGCACGGCCGCGCGGCGCCCCGACCTGCTCGAGCGTCTCGAGCCGGCCGGGCTGGACCGCCGGGACGTCGAGGTCCTCGCCGAGCTCGGCTGGCAGGTCACGCCTGGGGGAGTGTGCCGGGCACCAGGCTGAGGTGCGATTGGCTCGGGCGGGTCAGCGTGTGGCAAACTTGACCGCTGGTGCCGGGCCGGTGACGACTCTGCCTCAGGGGAGTCGACCTCGAGGCCACGGCCACCACGATCCAGACCACCAGGGCGCGCCTGCGCCGCTGATCACGTGCCTGACCTGAGGCAGCGCGGGGAAGTGACTGACATGCACACGCTCGACTCGGTCGACGCAGCGTCGCTGCGCTCCGACATCCCGGCCTTCCGCGCGGGCGACACCCTCAAGGTCAACGTCAAGGTCGTCGAGGGCCAGCGCTCTCGTATCCAGGCGTTCCAGGGCGTCGTCATCCGCCGCCAGGGTGCCGGGGTGCGCGAGACGTTCACGATCCGCAAGATCTCCTTCGGCGTCGGCGTCGAGCGGACCTTCCCCGTGCACTCCCCGACGCTCGACTCGATCGAGGTCGTCACGCGTGGCGACGTGCGTCGCGCGAAGCTGTACTATCTGCGCTCGCTGCGCGGCAAGAAGGCCAAGATCAAGGAGAAGCGCGAGACGGCTCCCGCCAACTAGGCGGTGGCCCGACGTGGCGTCCACCTCCCGTGGCGCGAGCGTGGCACGGTGGTGACGTGACGGACGCAGCCCCCGAGGTCGAGGAGTCCTCCTCCGAGCCTCGGCGCCACGGTGCGCTCACGGCGCTCAAGGAGACGGCGATCATCGTCGTCGTCGCGCTCGCGCTGTCCTTCCTCATCAAGACGTTCCTCGTCCAACCGTTCTTCATCCCGAGCGAGTCGATGGAGGACACGCTGCTCGTGGGTGACCGCGTGCTCGTGACGAAGTTCGCGCCGGGGCCCTTCGACGTGCACCGCGGCGACGTCGTGGTGTTCAAGGACCCGGGGGGCTGGCTCGCACCGCAGCCCGACCGTTCGGGAGAGAACCCCGTGGCCGAGGTGCTGCACAACGTCGGGGTGTTCGTCGGGCTCGTGCCTGCCGACGCGGGCGAGCACCTCATCAAGCGCGTCATCGGGGTCGCGGGCGACCAGGTCGAGTGCTGCGACGACGAGGGCCGGGTCATGGTCAACGGCGTCGCGATCGACGAGCCCTACCTCGCCGACGGCGCGGACCCGAGCGAGCTCGACTTCTCGATCACCGTCCCCCCGGACAGCCTGTGGGTCATGGGCGACAACCGCCAGCAGTCCGAGGACTCGCGCTACCACCGGGGCCGCCCGGGCGGCGGGGCGATCCCCGTGTCGAGCGTCGTGGGGGTCTCGTTCGTCAAGATCTGGCCCGTCGACCGGTGGTCGCTCATGCGCAACCCCGGGGCGACCTTCGCCGACGTGCCCGAACCGGCGGCGCAGGGGGAGTAGATGTCCGCCGCGGTCCGTCCGAGCCTGCGTCTCGAGCGTGCCCTGCTGCGGGACGGGGCGCGGATCGTCGTCGGGATGGACGAGGTCGGTCGGGGCGCCCTCGCGGGCCCCGTGAGCGTCGGGGCGGTCGCGCTCGACCTCACGACGCGCACCGGCCCGCGCGGCGTCGCGGACTCCAAGCTGCTCACCGCAGCGGCCCGCACCGCTCTTCTGCCTGCGCTCGGTCGATGGGGGCGGGCGCGCGCGGTGGGTCACGCGAGCCCCGCCGAGATCGACGAGCGGGGCATCGTCGGTGCGCTGCGCCTCGCAGGCGTGCGTGCCCTGGCAGCCCTCGAGACCGAGGTCGAGCAGGTCGACGTCGTCGTCCTCGACGGGACGCACGACTGGCTCACCGCGCCGTCCGACCTGCTGAGCCTGCTCGAGGACGATCCCGCGCCCGCGAGCACGCCGCACGTCATGACCAAGGCGCGCGCGGACCGCACGTGCGCCTCGGTCGCGGCGGCCTCCGTCCTCGCCAAGTGCGAGCGTGACTCCCGCATGACCGCGCTGCACGAGGAGCACCCCGAGTACTGCTGGGCGGACAACAAGGGCTATGGGGCGCCCGAGCACCTCGCGGCGCTCGCCCGGCTCGGCCCTTCGCCGCACCACCGCACCTCGTGGCGCCTCCCGGGCCTCGCCGTGCCCGCGGTCGCCACGGATGGAGGATGATGGGGCCATGAGTGCGGAGGACCTCGAGAACTACGAGACCCAGATGGAGCTCGCGCTGTACCGCGAGTACCGCGACGTCGTGGGTCTGTTCAGCTACGTCGTCGAGACCGAGCGGCGGTTCTACCTCGCCAACAACGTCGACCTCCAGGTGCGCTCGGCCGCGGGGGAGGTCTACTTCGAGCTCACGCTGACCGACGCGTGGGTGTGGGACGTGTACCGCTCGGCCCGCTTCGTGAAGTCCGTGCGCGTCGTGACCTTCAAGGACGTCAACGTCGAGGAGCTGTCGAAGTCCGACCTCGACGTCCCGGGGCAGCCGAGCTTCGGAAGCTAGTCGCCCGCGGTCGTGGCGAGGATCGCGACGAGGAAGTCCGAGCCCTCGTCGAAGGGGCGCAGGTCCCACGTCGAGAACTTCGCCTCGACGCGCAGCCCCGCGGCCGCGACGTCGGCGAAGAAGGACTCGAAGGGGTAACCCCGCCCTGCCCCGAAGCCGACGACGGCGCGCCCGCCGGGGGCGAGGTGGGCCGCGAACCTGCGCAGCACCTCGACCTCTGTCCTCGGCGCGAGGAAGGTCATGACGTTGCCCGCGCACACGACGACGTCGAAGGTCTCGCCCGCGAGGTCGAGCTCGGCGAGGTCGCCCACGAGCCACCGCGGCCCGGGATGGTCCTCGAGCGCGGCCTCGATCAGCACGGGGTCGACGTCGACCCCGACGACGACGTGCCCGCGCCGCGCGAGCTCGCCGCCCACCCGACCCGGGCCGCAGCCCGCGTCGAGGATGCGCGCGGCGCGCGGGACCATCGCGTCGACGAGGCGTGCCTCGCCCGCGAGGTCTGCGCCGTCGCGCGCCATGCGGCGGAACCGCTCGACGTACCAGTGCGAGTGCTCGGGGTCGGCCTGGGTCCTGGCCTCCCAGCGGGTCGGCGTGCGCATGCCTCGACGCTACGGCACCCCGCGGTCCACATGTCGTCCGAGCGGGCCGACGGGCCACGGCGCCCCCGCGGCAGCATGCGGCGCGGAGGTGGTTCGATGCGGACCAAGGATGTGGTGGGCAGGTTCGGCGAGCACGTCGCGGCCCGCCATCTGGAGGATCTCGGCTGGCAGATCCTCGCGCGCAACTGGCGCGGCGCGGCCGGCGAGGTCGACATCGTCGCGACCGACGCGGGCACCCTCGTCGTCGTCGAGGTCAAGACGCGCACAGGGACGGGCTTCGGGCACCCGGCCGAGGCGGTCACGCTCACGAAGCTCACGCGTCTGCGCCGGCTCGCAGGGCAGTGGCTCACGGAGCACGACGCCCGGGTCTCGGGGGTGCGCATCGACGTCGTCGCGGTGCTCGTCCCGCCCGCGGGTGAGATCGAGGTCGAGCACCTGCGCGGGGTGGTCTAGATGGGCCTCGGGCGCTCGCGCGCCGTCGCCCTCGTGGGTCTCGAGGGCTTCGTGGTCGAGATCGAGGCGTACCTGTCGGCCTCCGTCCCGGGGTTCACGCTCGTCGGGCTGCCCGACGCCTCGCTCGCCGAGGCGCGCGACCGGGTGCGCGCCGCGATGAGCTCCTCGGGGCTGCGCTGGCCCAACCGCAAGATCATCGTCAACCTCTCACCCGCGTCCCTGCCCAAGGGTGGCGCGGCCTACGACCTCGCGATCGCGGTCGCGGTGCTCGCGGGGGACCGCGCGCTGCGCGAGGACCCGGCGCACGTCGTGCATCTCGGCGAGCTCGGGCTCGACGGTCGGCTGCGCCCCGTGCGGGGTGTGCTGCCCGCGGTCAAGGCGGCGGTCGAGGCGGGGCTGTCGCGCGTCGTGGTCCCGTCCGCGAACGCTGCCGAGGCGAGGCTCGTGCCGGGGGCCGAGGTGCGTGCCGCGGACTCGCTCGCCCAGGTCGCCTACGCGTACGGCGCAGACATCGCCCCACCGGCCGAGGTCGAGCCTGTCGCGCTCGTCGTGCGCGGGGCGGAACGGGCCACGCCCGGCGACCTCGCCGACGTCGTCGGGCAGCACGAGGCGCGGCACGCGCTCGAGGTCGCGGCCGCGGGCGGGCACCACCTGCTGTTCGTCGGCCCACCGGGCGCAGGCAAGACGATGCTCGCGGCGCGGCTCCCGGGGATCCTGCCCGACCTCGCCGAGCCGGACGCGGTCGAGGTCACGGCCGTGCACTCCCTCGCGGGGAGCTTCGACCCGCACGACGGCCTCCTGGTGCGCCCGCCGTTCGAGGACCCGCACCACACCGCGACCGCGGCGTCGGTCGTGGGCGGCGGCTCGGGGGTTCCCCGGCCCGGGGCCGCCTCGCGTGCGCACCGCGGGGTCCTGCTGCTCGACGAGGCACCGGAGTTCGCGCCCAAGGTGCTCGAGACGCTGCGCCAGCCGCTCGAGCACGGCGAGCTCGTGCTGCACCGAGCTGCGGGGACCGCGCGCTACCCCGCGCGCTTCCAGCTCGTGCTCGCGGCAAACCCGTGCCCGTGCGGGCTCGCGGTGGGGCGCGGTGACGCGTGCTCGTGCTCGGCGATCCAGCTGCGTCGCTACCTCGGGCGGCTCTCGGGGCCGTTGCTCGACCGGGTCGACCTGCAGCTCGAGGTCCATGCGGTCTCGCGGGCCGAGCTGTACGCGAGCGAGCCGCCCGAGCCGAGCGCGCGGGTCGCGGCACGGGTCCGCGCGGCCCGCGAGGCTGCGGCGGCCCGTCTCGCGGCGACGCCGTGGCGCACCAACAGCGAGGTCTCGGGCCGGTGGCTGCGCGAGTCCCTCGCGCGCGAGCGAGGCGTGCTCGCACCCGTCGACCGGGCGGTGGGCAACAACCTGCTCACGATGCGCGGCGCGCAGCGCGTGCTGCGGGTCGCGTGGACGCTCGCCGACCTCGAGGGACGTGCGGCCCCGACGGTCGAGCACGTCGGGCGGGCCATGACGCTGCGCACGCGTGGGCGGTTCGCGTGATCCCCGCCGAGGCGCTCGCCGACGCGCGGCTCGCGAGCGCGACGTGGTCCCTGCTGGCCGAGCCGGGGGACGAGACTGCGGGGGCGTTGCGCGCGGTCCTCGGCGTCACGGGGGCGCTCGCGTGGGCCGTGCGCGCCCTGCGCACCGAGACGCTTCCTGCGTCCTTGCTCGCCGAGCTCGTCCCGGGAGCGGGAAGGCTCGACCACGCGACGGCCGAGCGCGTCCGGCGCGGCGTCGACCGGTGGCGGCGGCGCGCGGACGAGGCCGACCCACGACCGCTGCTCGATCGCCTCGAGCGGCTCGAGGGTCGCCTCGTGCACCCGGGCGGACCGGGCTGGCCCACGGCCCTCGACGACCTCGGTGCCGCGGCACCCGCGTGCCTGTGGTGGCGCGGCGCTCCCGGGGCGCTCGGGGACCGCGCGGTCGCGCTCGTCGGGTCGCGCGCCGCGACGCCCTACGGGACGCACCTTGCCGGCGAGCTCGCGGTCGAGCTCGCGGAGCGGGGGTTCACGGTCGTCTCGGGCGGGGCGTTCGGGATCGACGTCGCGGCGCACCGGGGCGCGCTCGCCGCGGGCGCGAGGACCGTCGTGCTGCTCGCGGGCGGGGTCGACCGGCCCTATCCCGCGAGCCATGCGCGGGTGTTCGAGCAGGTGCGCTCGAGCGGCGGGGCGGTCGCGTCCGAGGTGCCGCTCGGGTGGGCGCCGATGCGCAACCGGTTCCTGCTGCGCAACAGGATCATCGCGGCGCTCGCGCACGGGACCGTCGTGGTCGAGGCCGCGCTGCGCTCGGGGGCGCTGAGCACCGCGCGGCACGCGGCGGCGCTCTTGCGTCCGGTCGGTGCGGTGCCCGGACCCGTGACCTCGATGGCCTCGGCGGGCTGCCACGCCCTCGTGCGGGACGGCCTCGCGACGCTCGTGACGAGCGCCGCCGAGGTGGCTGACCTCGTGGGCGAGCTCGGCGCCGACGGCGTCCAGCCGCCATCCAGCACCTCGCTCGTGACCGACGCCCTCGACGACGTCGCACGCCGCGTGCTCGACGCGGTCCCCGTACGTCGTGGCGCGCCGACGGGCTCGGTGCTGCGCACGGCGGGGGTCGGCGAGGGGGAGGGGGTGGCGGCGCTCGGGCTGCTCGAGCTCGGCGGCCTCGTGCGCCGTTCAGGTGAGCGGTGGGTCCGCGTGGCCGTGTGAAACGATCTCCTTGATACGCCGTGCGGGTGAAATTCTCCGCGCGAGTCGCCAGATCACGGTGGGCAAGATGGATGAATCGGACATTCTTTCAAGGGGGTCTCGCAATAGGGCGGTGAACCCCTTGTGAAATGCTGTGACTCGGGACACGCTTCCCCCATGGCCACGTCCGTCGCTGCACCTCAGAGGGTGTGTCTGGAGTCCGCTCTGTCGGATTTCGGCGCGCACCTTCGCGCGCAGCGGCGCCTTTCCGAGCACACCGTGCGGGCCTATCTCGGAGACCTTCGCCAGCTGTTCGACCACGCGCAGGCGCGAGGGGTCGACAGCCTCGATGGGATCGATCTCGCGCTCCTGCGCGGCTGGCTCGCGGTCATGGGGGAGCGGCGGCTCTCGCGCGCGACGCTCGCGCGTCGCGGCGCTGCGACGCGGACCTTCTTCGAGTGGGCGCGGCGCACCGGCCGCGTCACGGAGGACCCCGCGGCACGCCTCGTCTCCGCCCGGCCCGACCGGACGCTGCCGACCGTGCTGAGCGCCGAGGAGACTGCGAGCCTCCTCGAGGCCGCTCGCTCTCGCGTCGACGACGGCGACCCGGTCCACCTGCGCGACTGGGCCGCGCTCGAGATGCTCTACGCGACGGGCGTGCGCGTCGGCGAGCTCGTCGGTGCGAACCTCGAGGACGTCGATCTCGACGCGCACACCCTGCGCGTCACGGGCAAGGGCAGCCGTGAACGGGTCGTGCCGTTCGGGATCCCGGCGGCCCGCGCGCTCCGTGCGTGGCTCGACCGGGGCCGGCCCCGGCTCGTCGGCCCGCGCTCGGGCGCGGCGCTCTTCCTCGGTCGGCGCGGGAGCCGCGTCGACGTGCGCCAGGTGCGCGAGGTCGCGCACCGCGTCGCCGCGATCGCGGGAGTCGCCGACCTCTCGCCCCACGCTCTGCGGCACACCGCCGCGACCCACCTTCTCGAGGGCGGCTCGGACCTGCGCACGGTCCAGGAGGTCCTCGGTCACTCGTCGCTCGCGACGACGCAGCGATACACCCACGTCACCGCGGAACGACTCCGCGCGTCCTACACCCAAGCCCACCCCCGGGCCTGAGACAGAAGAGAACCATGGCACCACGACTCAGCGAGACCCTGCGCGACGACGACGTCGCGGCGGCGCTGATCCCCACGCAGGGGTCGGCCTCGGTCGAGGACCTCGCACCGCCGTCCTCTCCCGCCCCGCTCGTGGAGGACCTCGACGACGAGGTCGAGGACCTCGTGCCGAGCCTCGACGTCGAGGCGGTGTGGGTCGAGTTCAAGGCGACCGGCTCGCGCGCGCTGCGCGAGCAGCTCATCCTGCACTACGCGCCGCTCGTCACGGGAGTCGCGGGACGTGTCGGGATGCGGCTGCCGAGCAGCGTCGAGCAGGCGGACCTGGTGTCCTACGGGATGTTCGGCCTCATCGACGCGATCGAGAAGTACTCGCTCGACCGCGCCGTGAAGTTCGAGACCTATGCGACCTCGCGCATCCGCGGGGCGATCATCGACGAGCTGCGCGCGATCGACTGGATCCCGCGCTCGGTGCGCACGAAGGCCCGCGCGGTCGACCGTGCGTACGCCGAGCTCGAGTCCGAGCTGCACCGCACGCCGAGCGAGGCCGAGGTCGCCGCGCGGCTCGAGATGGGGCTCAACGAGCTGCGCGCGGTGTTCACCCAGCTCTCGACGGTCAACGTCGCCGCGCTCGACGAGCTGCTCGGCTCGGGCGGGGACCGGGGGGACGCGGTCGCCCTGCTCGACACGCTCGAGGACACGGCCGCCGAGGACCCTGCGGGGTCGTTCGAGGCGCAGGAGACGAAGTACCTCCTCGCGCGCGCGATCGAGCAGCTCGGCGAGCGCGAGAAGATCGTGCTCGTCCTGTACTACTACGAGGGGATGACCCTCGCGGAGATCGGCCGGGTGCTCGGTGTCACCGAGTCGCGGATCTCCCAGATGCACACCGCGGCGATGATCCGGCTGCGCTCGAAGCTCGTCGAGGCCGAGCGCGACTGAGTCACGGCCCGGGGAGCAGCACCGAGGGACCGCCCGCGAGCAGGCGCAGCGGGTCGAGGTACGTCGCACCGTCCCGCACGCCCCAGTGCAGGCACGCCTGCGGGGCGCAGTGGCCCTCGGGTGACTCGATCTCACCAAGTTCTTGTCCTGCCGTGACCTGCTCGCCGGCCACGACGCGCGCCTCGACCGGCTCGAGCGAGGAACGCAGCCCGTCGGGGTGGGCGACCGTGACGACGCCGCGCCCTGCGACCCGGCCCGCGAAGGTCACGGTCCCGGGCCCGGGGGCGCGCACCGGCTGGCCGGTCGCTGCGGCGAGGTCGACGCCGCGGTGACCCGCGCCCCAGCGCTCGCGCGGCGCCTCGAAGCCGCGCACGAGCTCGAGCACGACGAGCGGAGGCACGTACTCGCTCGGGGACGTCGTCGGTCGAGGGGTCGGCGTCCCCTCGGCGGGCGTGGCGACCACGCTCGCCGTGGCGGGGACCGTGAGGCCTGCGAAGGCGAGCACGAGGGCGGCGAGGACGACGAGGTGCATGCCTCGAGGCTGCCCCCGCGCGCGCCTCATGGCCGGGTCCCGGGGGCAGGGCAGTGGACCGTGGGGTGCCGCGGGGTGGTCGACTCCGGTGCCCGGACGGGCGGCGGGCGAGCGGTCCCGCTGATCGGCTAGACTCGGGTCCGCGTCCGGCCTCGGCCGGGCGACTTCGCGTGTCCTCCTGCCCGGGTCCGGGCGTCAGGCAGGCAGCGGTCCGGGCTCGTCCCGGCGCCTCGCCTCGACAGGGCACCAGGGGAGCGGGCCACCCGGTCCGGTCCGACAACCGGAACGCAGCCGGAGCGAGAGCGACGGCTGCCTGCAAGTGCGTGGACCCCGCTGGGCCACGCCGGAAGGACGTGCCATGGCCGTCGTGACCATGCGCCAGCTGCTCGAGAGCGGTGTCCACTTCGGGCACCAGACGCGCCGCTGGAACCCCAAGATGAAGCGCTTCATCTTCACCGAGCGCAACGGCATCTACATCGTCGACCTCCAGCAGTCGCTGTCGTACATCGACTCGGCGTACGAGTTCGTCAAGGAGACCGTCGCCCGCGGCGGGACGATCCTGTTCGTCGGCACCAAGCGCCAGGCGCAGGAGCCGATCGCCGAGCAGGCCTCGCGCGTCGGGATGCCCTACGTCAACCACCGCTGGCTCGGTGGCATGCTCACCAACTTCTCGACCGTCCACAAGCGCCTCCAGCGCCTCAAGGAGCTCGAGCAGATCGACTTCGACGACGTCGCGGGCTCGCACCTGACGAAGAAGGAGCTTCTCGTCCTGCGTCGGGAGAAGGACAAGCTCGCCCGCACGCTCGGTGGCGTGCGCGACATGAGCAAGGTCCCCTCGGCCGTGTGGGTCGTCGACACGAACAAGGAGCACCTCGCGGTCGACGAGGCGCGCAAGCTCGGCATCCCCGTCGTCGCGATCCTCGACACGAACTGCGACCCGGACCTCGTGGACTACAAGATCCCGGGCAACGACGACGCGATCCGCTCGGTCGCGCTGCTGACCCGCGTGATCGCCGACGCGGTCGCCGAGGGTCTCCTCGAGCGTCACTCCGGCAAGACGCAGGCCGCCGACGGCGCGCAGGCCGAGCCCCTCGCCGAGTGGGAGCGCGAGCTCCTCGAGGGCGAGGCCGCGGCCCCCGAGGCCTCCACCGCCAAGGCAGCGACCGAGGCGCCAGCCGCCGAGGAGACCCCTGCCGCGGAGGCTCCTGCTGAGGCAACCGCCGCCGAGGCCACCGAGGCCCCCGCCGAGACCCCGGTCGCCGAGGGCGCCGAGGCTCCGGGTGCCGAGGCCGCGCCGGCGACCGAGACGGCCCCCGCGGACGCGTCCGACGACGCCGCCTCGAAGTAGCCCGAACCCGACGACCTGGAAGGACATCATGGCGAACTACACCGCCGCTGACATCAAGGCTCTGCGCGAGCGCACGGGCGCGGGCATGCTCGACGTCAAGAAGGCGCTCGACGAGGCTGACGGCGACGCCGAGAAGGCGCTCGAGATCATCCGCGTCAAGGGCCTCAAGGGCATTGCGAAGCGCGAGGGCCGCGCGGCCTCCGACGGTCTCGTCGCCGGCACGGTCGTCGAGACCGACGGACGTGCGACGGGCGTGCTCATCGAGGTCAACTGCGAGACCGACTTCGTGACGAAGAACGACAAGTTCCTCGCGCTCGCCGAGCAGGTCCTCGAGGCCGCAGTGTCCTCGCAGGCGGCCGACGCCGAGGCGCTGCTCGCGGCCCCCGCGGGCGACTCGACGGTCCAGGCGCTCGTCGACGAGGCCGCCGCGACGCTTGGCGAGAAGCTCGTGCTGCGCCGGGTCGCGCGGCTCGAGGGCGAGAACGTCGAGCTCTACCTGCACAAGGTCAGCAAGGACCTGCCCCCGCAGGTCGGCGTGCTCGTCGCGACCGACGCCGCGGGCGCGGGTGTCGCGCGCGACGTCGCGACGCACGTCGCAGCGTTCTCCCCGACGTACCTGTCGCGCGAGGACGTCCCGGCCGAGACGGTCGACTCCGAGCGCGCGATCGCCGAGGAGACCGCTCGTAACGAGGGCAAGCCCGAGGCCGCCCTGCCGAAGATCGTCGAGGGTCGCCTCGGCGGGTTCTTCAAGGAGAACGTCCTGCTCGACCAGGCCTTCGCGAAGGACAACAAGAAGTCGGTGGGCCAGGTGCTCTCCGAGGCCGGCGGCGCGGTGACGGGCTTCGTCCGCTTCCGCGTGGGAGCCTGAGCACGGTCGTGACCTGGGTGGTCCCGGTCCTACGGGCCGGGACCACCCGCACACGGTGGAGATCGAGCGGCGGCCAGGAGGTCCTGTGAACGAGGTGGCGGGCACGCGGCGCGTGCTGCTCAAGCTGTCGGGCGAGACCTTCGGCGGGGGAGGTGTCGGGCTCGCGCCCGACGTGGTCCAGCGTGTCGCCGCCGAGATCGGCGATGCGGTCGCGCGGGGTGTCGAGGTCGCGATCGTCGTCGGCGGGGGGAACTTCTTCCGCGGCGCCGAGCTCTCCCAGCTGGGCCTCGACCGCGCACGTGCCGACTACATGGGCATGCTCGGCACGGTCATGAACTGCCTTGCCCTGCAGGACTTCCTCGAGCAGGTCGGCGTCACGACGCGTGTCCAGACGGCGATCACCATGGGTCAGGTCGCTGAGCCCTACATCCCCTTGCGCGCGATCCGGCACCTCGAGAAGGGACGCGTCGTGATCTTCGGCGCGGGGGCCGGCATGCCGTACTTCTCGACCGACACGGTCGCGGTCCAGCGTGCGCTCGAGACCCACTGCACCGAGGTGCTCATGGGCAAGAACGGCGTCGACGGGGTCTACACCGCGGACCCGCGCACCGACGCGGACGCTCGTCGCCTCGACACCGTGACGTTCACCGAGGCCCTCCAGCGCGGGCTGCGCGTGATCGACGCGACCGCGTTCTCGCTGTGCATGGACAACGGCCTGCCGATGCGCGTGTTCGGCATGGACGAGCCAGGAAACGTCACCCGGGCCCTCCTGGGTGAGAAGATCGGGACGCTGGTCACGCAGTGACCTGCACCAACGACGACGCGCAACCCGGAAGGAGCCCATGGTGATCGACGAGATCCTCCTCGAGGCCGAGGACAAGATGGACAAGGCCGTCGAGGTCGCCAAGGAAGACTTTGCGGCGATCCGTACGGGGCGCGCGAACGCGGCGATGTTCGCCAAGATCTTCGTCGACTACTACGGCTCGCCGACGCCCTTGCAGCAGCTCGCCTCGTTCCAGGTGACCGAGGCCCGCACCGTGCTCGTCTCGCCCTTCGACAAGAGCGTCATGAGCGACATCGAGAAGGCCCTGCGGGACAGCGACCTCGGCGTCAACCCCTCGAACGACGGCAACGTCATCCGCTGCGTCCTGCCGGCCCTGACCGAGGAGCGCCGGCGCGACTACGTCAAGCTCGCGAAGCAGAAGGCCGAGGACGCGCGCATCTCGATCCGCTCGGTGCGCCGTCACGCGAAGGAGACGCTCGAGAAGCTCGTCAAGGACGGCGAGGCGGGCGAGGACGAGGTCAACCGCGCCGAGAAGGAGCTCGAGGCGCTCACGAAGCGGCACGTCGACACGGTCGACGCCCTGCTCGCCGGCAAGGAGAGCGAGCTGCTCGAGGTCTGATGTCCGAGCCCACCCCCACCGAGGCCCCCCCGGTCGCCGGCTCGCGCACCGGTCGCAACCTCCCGGTCGCGACCGTCGTCGGCCTCGGGCTGCTCGGCCTCGTCGTCGCGACGCTGTACCTGCGCAAGGAGGCGTTCCTCGCGTTCGTCGTCGTCGCGGTCGTCGCGGCCCTGTGGGAGCTCGCGCAGGCCTTCACGCGCCGCGACCTGCACGTCCCGCTCGTCCCGCTCGTCGTCGGTGCGGTCGGGATCCTCGTGTCCGCGTTCTACGCGGGTGCCGAGGCCCAGCTCGTGTCCTTCATGCTCACGGTCGGCGGGCTCGTCATCTGGCGCGTCGTCGACGGGAGCGGCCCGGGAGCGCTGCGCGACTGCGTCGCGGGCACCTTCGCGGCGGCGTACCTGCCGTTCCTCGCAGGCTTCGTCGTGCTCATGCTCGACGCGCCCCAGGGGGCGCGCCGGGTCCTGCTGTTCATCCTCCTCGTCGTCGCGAGCGACGTCGGCGGCTACACCGCGGGCGTCCTGCTCGGGCGCCACCCGATGGCGCCGCGCGTGAGCCCCAAGAAGACGTGGGAGGGCTTCGCGGGCTCGCTCGTCCTCGCGATCGCCGTCGGCGCGGTCGGGACCCACCTCGGGCTCGGCACGCACGCGTGGATCGGGGCGGTCGTCGCGGTCGGCGTCGTGCTCTCCGCGACGCTCGGCGACCTCACCGAGTCGATGCTCAAGCGCGACCTGGG
>JAJUHG010000037.1 GCA_029267995.1 Micrococcales bacterium | reverse complement strand
GTCGTAGGGCACGTCGACGAGCTCCGAGCCGTGGTAGCCCACCGCTCGGTAGACGGCCTGGACGGGCCAGTCGTGGAACTGCCCGGTCCCCGTGACGTTGCCGTCGCCCGTGAGCACGGTGCGCTCGGTGCGCAGGCCCGTCACCTTGCCGTCCTCGCCGAGCACCTCGACCGGCTGGTGCAGGAAGTGCAGGTGGATGCGCCGCGAGGCGGTGAGCGAGGGCGAGCCCGCGTAGTTGTCGAGCGTCCAGTCGGTGAGGGTCTTGACGACCTGCTTGGTCTGGTTCGAGGAGCTGATCGCGGCCTGCGAGCCCTCGTCGAACTCGAAGTCCTCGGGGTAGACGACGACGTCGACGTCGCGCAGCTTGCCGAGCTCGCGCAGCTCGAGCGGGGAGAACTTCGCCTGCGCGGGGCCGCGGCGCGCGAACAGGTGCACGTCGGTCACCGAGTTCTTGCGCAGCCCCTCGACGACGTTCGGGGGGATGTCGGTCGACATGAGGTCCTCGACGTGGCGCGACATGACGCGCGTGATGTCGAGCGCGACGTTGCCCGCACCGAGCACCGCGACCTGGGTCGCCTCGAGCGGCCACTCGCGGGGCACGTCGGGGTGCCCGTCGTACCACGAGACGAAGTCCGCAGCGCCGTAGGAGCCCTCGAGGTCGATCCCGGGGATCTCGAGCGCCGTGTCGCGGATCGCGCCGGTCGCGAAGACGACCGCGTCGTAGAACTGGCGCAGGTCGTCGAGCTTGAGGTCCACGCCGTAGTCGACGTTTGCGAGCAGACGCGCCTTGCCCCCGCCGAGGATCTTCTCGAGCGCGACGATGATCTGCTTGATGCGCGGGTGGTCGGGGGCGACGCCGTACCTGACGAGCCCGAACGGGACCGGGAGTCGCTCGAGCATGTCGATGCTGACGTCGAGACCGGACTTGGACAGGATGTCTGCCGCGTAGATGCCGGCGGGGCCCGCGCCCACGACAGCGACGCGCAAGGAAGGCTGGGGAGTCACGCGGGTCATTCTACGGTGAGACCCGCTCGCTCCCTCGTGGGCCCTTCGTCACTCGCGGGACGCAGAATCGGGGTGTAGTGCGCCGCTGGCTCGGCTACGTTGCCGAGGTGACCGTGCCCGTAGCCCCGACGACGACCGACCGCGCCGGTCTTCCTCTGGCGTTCGGGGCGTTCGGCATCTGGGGTTTCCTCCCGCTGTTCTTCCCGCTGCTCGAGCCCGCCTCGCCGCTCGAGATCGTGGCCCACCGCGTCGTGTGGTCCTTGCTGTTCTGCACGATCCTCGTGCTCGCGACCCGCCGCGCGGGCGAGCTGCGCGCGGTGCTGGGCGACCGGCGCATGCTCGTCTCGCTCGGCCTCGCCTCGGTCCTGCTCGCGGCGAACTGGCTCGTGTTCGTGATCGCGGTGCTCACCGGCCACACGGTCGACGCCTCGCTCGGCTACTACATCAACCCGATCGTCACGGTCGCCCTCGCGGTGCTCGTGCTGCGCGAGCGGATGCGGCGCGCGCAGTGGGTCGCCCTGGGCTTCGGTACCGCGGCGGTCGTGACCATCACGGTCGGGTACGGCACGGTGCCGTGGATCGCGCTCGCGCTCGCGGCGTCCTTCGGCCTGTACGGGCTCGCCAAGAACCGCGTGGGACGCACCGTGGGGGCGGTCACGGGACTCGCGGTCGAGACGCTCGTGCTCACCCCCGCCGCGCTCGGCTTCCTCGTGTGGGTGCATGCGAGCGGGGCGGGTTCGTTCGGGGCGCACGGGGCGCCTCACGCGGCGATCCTCGCCTCCTCGGGGGTCGTGACCGCGATGCCTCTCCTGCTGTTCGCGGGGGCGGCGCGCCGGCTCCCGCTGAGCGTCGTGGGACTCGTGCAGTACCTGACCCCGACGATGCAGCTGCTCGTCGCGGTCCTGGTGTTCCACGAGCAGATGCCCGCCGCCCGCTGGTGGGGCTTCGCGCTCGTGTGGGTCGCACTCACTGTGCTCGCGGTCGACGGATGGCGCACGGCGCGCCGGGCACACCGGCTCCAGGGCCAGGTCGAGCTCGATGGCCCGCCCGCCTAGCTTGCGCCGCACCTGAACACCTGTTTAGTCTATTGAACGTGCGTTCAACAGACCTGTCCGCCCGCGCCCGGATCCGCGAGGCCGCCCTCGTCCGCTTCGCCGAGGACGGCTTCGACGTGGGCCTGCGCGCGATCGCGAGCGACGCGGGAGTGAGCCCCGCGCTGATCGTGCACCACTTCGGCTCGAAGGACGGGCTGCGCGCGGCGTGCGACGAGCACGTGAGCGAGGTCGTCACGCACCTCAAGCTCGACTCGGTCGGCCCCGGTGGCCCCGAGCAGATGCTCGCGCAGCTCGCAGGCGGCGACGAGCACGCGCACCTCGCCGCCTACGCGGTCGCGAGCCTCGCGGCGGGCGGCCCGCTCGCCCGCCGGCTCGTCGACCTCATGACCCGCGCGACCCTCGAGTCCCTCGAGGCGGGCGTCGCACAAGGCACGATCCGGCCGAGCCGCGACCCGGGGGCCCGGGCCCGCTACCTCACCGAGGCGAGTCTCGGTCATCTCCTGCTCGCCTACCGCCACGCGCGAGAGGCCGGCCCCGTCGACCTCGCGACCCTCTTCGCTCAGCACGCCGCGAACGTCGTCGGCCCCGCGCTCGAGCTGTTCACCGCGGGCATCTTCACCGACGACGGCTACCTGCGGGCCTACGAGGCCGCGACCACCCCGACCGCCCACGACCAAGGAGACGAGTCATGACACGAGCAGTCGAGGTCCGCGACCTCGTCAAGACCTTCGGACGCACGCGCGCGGTCGACGGCGCCGACCTCGACGTCGCCCCGGGTGAGATCCACGGCTTCCTCGGCCCCAACGGGGCGGGCAAGTCCACGACGATCCGTGTCCTGCTCGGCCTCCTGCGCGCCGACTCAGGCACCGTACGCGTGCTCGGCGCCGACGCGTGGCACGACGCGGTCGCGCTGCACCGCCGCCTCGCCTACGTCCCGGGTGACGTGTCGCTGTGGCCCAACCTCACGGGCGGCGAGGCGATCGACCTGCTCTCGCGCCTGCGCGGTGGGGTCGACCGCACGCGCCGCGACGAGCTCGTCGAACGCTTCGCCCTCGACCCGAGCAAGAAGTGCCGCACCTACTCGAAGGGCAACCGTCAGAAGGTCGCGCTCGTCGCGGCGCTCGCCGCGGACGTCGAGCTGCTCGTGCTCGACGAGCCGACCTCGGGTCTCGACCCGCTCATGGAGGCCGTGTTCGCAGAGCTCGTGACCGAGGCCGGGGCAGCCGGTCGCGCGGTGCTCCTGTCGAGCCACACGCTCGCCCAGGTCGAGAAGCTGTGCGACCGCATCTCGATCATCCGCGACGGCGTCGTCGTCGAGAGCGGGACGCTCGCCGCGATGCGCCACCTCACTCGTACGAGCCTCGACGCCGTGACCGCCAGCCCCGTGGACCTCACGCCCTTGCCCGGGGTGCACGACGTGACCGTCGACGGCGAGCGGGTGCGCTGCTCGGTCGACACCGAGCACCTCGACGCCGTCGTCGGCGCGCTGCACGCTGCGGGCCTGCGCTCGCTCGTCGCGCAGCCACCGACGCTCGAGGAGCTCTTCCTGCGTCACTACGCCACCGCGGAGGCACGCTCGTGAGCGCCACGACCGGCCTCGGCGAGCTTGTGCGCCTCGCGCTGCGTCGCGACCGCGTACGCCTGCCCGGGTGGATCGGCTCGATCGTCGCCGCGACCGCAGGCACCGCCGCGAGCTTCCCGACGACCTACCCCGACGCGCAGGCCCGCCTCGGCGCGCTCATGACGATCGACAACCCTGGGACGACGGCGCTCGTAGGCCCCCTCTACGGCGAGGGTGACTACACCTACGGGATCATGGTCGGTCACCAGCTGCTCGGGATGGTCGCGGTCGTCGCCGCGCTCATGAGCATCTTCACGGTCGTGCGGCACACCCGCGCCGAGGAGGAGTCCGGGCGCGCCGAGCTCGTGCGCGCGGCACCCGTGGGCCGCACCGCCCCGGCGCTCGCGGCGCTCCTCGTCGCGGTCGGCGCGAACCTCGTGCTCGCCGCAGGACTCACGCTCGCGCTCGGCGGGCTCGGGATCGAGACCGTGACGTGGCGGGGCTCGGCGCTGTTCGGCGCGGCAGTCGGCGCGGTCGGGCTCGTGCTTGCGGGCGTCGCGTCCGTCACGGCACAGCTGACCGAGCACGCCCGGGCCGCGTCGAGCATGGCGGGGCTCGTGCTCGCGGCCGCGTTCGTCGTGCGCGCGACCGGTGACGTGAGCGTCGAGGGCCTCTCGTGGGCGTCCCCGATCGGCTGGGCGCAGGCGACCGAACCCTTCTACGCCGACGACGGCGCCCCGCTCGCCCTCGCGCTCGGCCTCGCCGTCGTGCTCCTCGCGGGAGCCGTCGTGCTCGGTCGGCGCCGCGACCTCGGCAGCGGGTTGCTCACCGCCCGCCCCGGGCCCGCGCGCGCGGGCTCGGCGCTGAGCGGTCCGTTCGGACTCGCGTGGCGCACGAGCCGCGGGAGTCTCGTGGGCTGGACGCTCGGGGTGTTCTTCTTCGGCCTGTTCTACGGACCGATCCTCTCGGAGTCCTCGACCTTCCTCGACAACGTCCCCGTGCTCGAGGAGTTCGTGCCTGACGTCGAGGCGAGCGTCGCCGAGCTGTTCGCCGCGATGATCATCGCGGTCGTCGCGATCATCTGCGCGATCCCCGCGCTGCAGACCGTGCTGCGGCTGCGCACCGAGGAGACCTCGGGCCGTGCCGGTCCCCTCCTCGCGACCGCGCTGTCCCGCACGCGGTGGGCGCTCGCGAACCACGTGCTCGCCCTCCTCGCGGGCGCCGTCGTGCTCACCGCGGGCGGTCTCGGTCTCGGCCTGGGCGCCGCATGGTCGATGGACGAGCCGAGCTGGGTCGGCACGGCGACGGGTGCCGCGCTCGCCTACCTGCCGGCGGTCGCCGTCGTCGTCGGTCTCGGGGCCCTCCTGCACGGATGGGTCCCGCGCGCGGTCGGCGCGGCATGGCTGCTCGTCGTCGTGGGCTTCTTCTTCAGCTACTTCGGCGAGCTGCTCGACCTGCCGCAGGCTGTGCTCGACGTCTCACCGTTCACACATGTGTCCCAGCAGCCTGCGGTCGCGTTCGAGGCCGCGCCGCTCGCATGGTTGAGCCTCGTCGCCCTCCTGGCGATCGGGCTCGGGCTCGTGGGCCTGCGCAGACGCGACCTGCTCGACGCGTAGGGCTCGCCGTGCAGCGCTCGACGTGTCAGGTGCGGCGCGCAGCGCGAGTGACGCTCAGGAGCTGCGGTGCACGAGCGAGGAGGCGAAGTCGTGCAGCGCCGAGCGGACGGTCCCCTCGGGGAGCGCCGCGAGCACGTCGGTCGCCTCGCGCGCCCAGCGCGACGCGAGCTCGCGGGTCTCGGCGACGACGGCGTGCTCGCGCAGCGCCGCGACCGCCTCGGCGAGCGCGTCGTCCGAGGACAGGTCCGCGTCGAGCAGCGCGAGCAGCTCGCGGTCCGCGGGATCGGCGTCGGGTGCCGCAGCACGCTCGCGCAGCAGCAGGACCGGCATCGTGGGGACCTTCTCGCGCAGGTCCGTCCCGGGCGTCTTGCCCGTGACGGCCGCGTCCGAGGTGAGGTCGATGACGTCGTCGGCGAGCTGGAAGGCGACACCGACCTTCTCGCCGAACTCGGTCATGACCCGCACGACCTCGGGCGGGCAGCCCGCGAACATCGCCCCGAAGCGCCCCGAGGTCGCGACGAGCGAACCGGTCTTGTCCGCGAGGACCTGCAGGTAGTGCTCGACCGGGTCCTCGCCCTCGGCGGGGCCGACCGTCTCGTGCAGCTGGCCGAGGCACAGCCGCTCGAAGGTCGCCGCCTGGATGCGCACCGCCTCGGGGCCGAGGCCCGCGACGGTGGTCGACGCTCGGGCGAACAGCAGGTCCCCCGTGAGGATCGCGACCGAGTTGCCCCACACCTCGTGCGCCGACGGCGCGCCCCGACGCAGCGGGGCAGAGTCCATGACGTCGTCGTGATAGAGCGTCGCGAGGTGGGTCAGCTCGCACACGACCGCGGCGTCGACGACCTCGGGCCGCGCCCCGTCGCCGAGCTGCGCCGCGAGCAGCGTCAGGAGCGGGCGCAGGCGCTTGCCGCCCGCGTCGACGAGGTGCCGCGAGGCCGAGTCGGCGAGCCGGTCGGCGTAGGTCACGACACCGCGCAGCCGCTCCTCGACGATCTCGAGGCGCTGCGCGAGGAGCTCCGCGAGCGCGGCGTCGGCGATCGGGAGCGCCCCGGTGCTGGTCGTCACGGCAGGAACTTCACCGCCTGGCCGAGCAGCTCGAGGAGCGGCCCGGGCAGCACACCGAGCAGGACCGTGCCGATCGCCGCGACCGCGATCACGACCGTCGTGAACCCGCTCGAGGTCACGACCGTGACACCCTCCTCGCCCTCCTCCTCGCGCTCCGGCGTGAAGTACATGAGCACGATGAGCCGGACGTAGAAGAACACGGCCGCAGCCGAGGCGATCACACCCACCACGACGAGCGGCACCGCGCCGCCGTCCGCCGCCGCGGTGAACACCGTGAACTTGCCCGCGAAGCCCGCCGTGAGCGGGATGCCCGCGAACGACAGCAGGAACAACGACAGCGCACCGGCGAGCCACGGGCTGCGCCGGCCGAGCCCGGCCCACTGCGCAAGGTGCGTCGCCTCACCGAGGATCACGGTGCCCTCCGCGCCCGTGCGCGTCTGACGCACGAGCGTCACGACCGCGAACGCGCCGATCGTCGCGAGCCCGTACACCACGAGGTAGAACAGCACGGAGGCGATGCCCTCGGTGCTGAACGCGAGCACACCGACGAGCACGAAGCCCGCGTGCGCGATCGAGGAGTAGGCGAGCATGCGCTTGACGTCCGTCTGGACGAGCGCGACCACCGTCCCGACCACCATCGTGAGGATCGCGACGGTCCACAGCATCGGCTCGAGGTCCCACTGGAGCGAGGGGCCCACGACGTAGACCACGCGTACCATCGCGCCGAACGCGGCGATCTTCGTGGTCGCGGCCATGAAGCCCGTGACCGGGGTCGGGGCGCCGACGTACACGTCGGGCGTCCACGCGTGGAACGGCACCGCGCCGACCTTGAAGAACAGGCCGATGAGCAGGAGCGTCATGCCGCCCAGGAGCAGACCCTCGAGGCCCGCGATCGTGCCGGTCGCCGCGGCGATCTCACCGAGGTGCAGCGAGCCCGAGAAGCCGTACAGCAGGGCAGCGCCGAACAGCAGGAGCGCCGAGGCGAAGGACCCGAGCAGGAGGTACTTGAGCGAAGCCTCCTGGCTCAGCAGACGACGCCTGCGGGCGAGCCCGGTCAGGACGTACAGCGGCATCGAGAGCGCCTCGAGCGCGACGAAGAGCGTCAGCAGGTCGCCCGCCGCGACGATCAGCAGCATCCCGCCGAGCCCGAACATCGCGAGCGGGTAGACCTCGGTCTGCTCGAGGCCCTTGCGACGCGCCAGCTCCTCGTAGTCCGAGCCGGGCACGGCGGCCGCGGCCGGCGCGAACGCGTCCTGGCCGACCGAGGTGCGGTCCGCGAACACCGCGACCGCGAGGATCGACAGCACGACGAGCGTGCCCTGGATCGCGAGCGCGGGACCGTCGAGCAGGTAGGACCCGCCGAACAGCGAGACACCGCCCGAGGCCATCGTGTCGCGCCACTGCGCGACGATCAGCAGGAGCGCCGCGACGAGCGCGGCGAAGACGAGCACGAGCTGCGTCGTGCGACGGGCGCGCCGGGGCACGAAGGCCTCGACGAGCACGCCCACGAGACCCGTGCCGAGCACGATCGCGAGCGGGGCGATCTGGAGCCAACCGATGTGCGGAGCCGCGTAGCTCACGAGTCACCCCCTCCCAGTCCGTCGGTGCCTTCCGTCGCGATCACTCCCGAGGCGAGGTCCGGCGGGTCGTCGACGCCGATCGTGGCCATCGCGGCGTGCGCGGGCCCGTTGACGTACGGGAGCGCGAGCGCGGGGTAGAAGCCGAGCACGAGCATCGCCGCGACGAGCGGGCCCGTGACCCACTTCTCGCGGCTCGAGAGGTCGGTCATCGTCTCGAGGCCCTCGCGCACGGGGCCCGTGAAGATCTTCTGGTACGTCCACAGCACGTACAGGGCCGCGAGCACGACGCCGACCACGGCGACGACGGCCGCAGGACCCGAGCGCGCGAACGTGCCGATCAGCACGAGGAACTCCGAGACGAAGGGCGACAGGCCCGGCAGGCTCAGGGCCGACAGACCCGCGACGAGGAACACCCCTGCGAGGACCGGGACGACCTTCTGCAGGCCACCGAAATCGGCGATGAGCTGCGAGCCGCGCCGCGCGACGAGCATCCCCGCCACGAGGAACAGCAGCCCCGTCGACAGCCCGTGGTTGACCATGTAGAGCGAAGCGCCCGCGACCGAGGTCGAGGTGAAGGCGAAGATGCCCAGCACGATGAAGCCGAAGTGCGACACCGAGGTGTACGCGATGAGGCGCATGAGGTCTTCCTGCCCGATCGCGAGCAGCGCCCCGTAGAGCACCGAGGCGACCGCGAGCACGATGATGACCGGCGCGGCCCACCGCGAGGCGTTCGGGAACAACGGGAGGCACAGCGTGAGCATCCCGAAGGTCCCGACCTTGTCGAGGACGCCCACGAGGAGCGTCGAGGTGCCCGCAGGGGCGTTCTGCGCCGCGTCGGGCAGCCACGTGTGCACGGGGAACATCGGGGCCTTGATCGCGAAAGCGACGAAGAAGCCGAGGAACAGCCACTTCTCGGTGGTCGGGTCGAGCGCGAGACCCACGAGGTTCTCGGTGAGGAAGCCCTGTGGCCCGCGCGGGCCCTGGAGGTACAGCACCACGACCGCGGCGAGCATGAGCAGGCCACCGGCGAGCGAGTACAGCAGGAACTTCACGGCCGCGTAGCGGCGCTGCGGCCCGCCGAACATCCCGATGAGGAAGTACACCGGGATGAGCATCGCCTCGAACAGCAGGTAGAAGAAGAACACGTCGCGCGCCGCGAACACCGCGACCATGAACGCCGCCGTGACGAGGATGAGCGCGGCGTAGTGTCGCGCACGACCGTGGTCGTCGCCCTGCTCGCGCCAGGCCGCGAGGAGGACGAGCGGGACGAGCAGGACGCTCAGCGCGATCAGCAGGAGCCCGAGCCCGTCGACCCCGACGGCGTAGGAGACGCCGAGCTGGGGGATCCACGGGCGGGTCTCGAGCAGCTGGTGGCGCCACGCCTGCGCGACGTCGAACTGCGTGAAGGCCGCCACGAGGAGGCCGACCTCGACGAGCGCGAAGCCGAGCGCGACCTCGCGCGCACGCCGGCGGGCCGCACCAGACAGCGCCCACACGACCGCGGCGCCCACGAGGGGCAGCACGATGAGTGCGGTGAGCCAGGGGAATTCAGTCATCGAACTGGGTCCTTCCTCAGATCCTGGTCACCAGGACGACGACGAGCAGGACGACGGCGCCGGCGAGCATCGTCGCCGCGTACGAGCGGACATAACCGTTCTGCAGCTTGCGGACGCGCTCCGCGATGCCGACCGTGACGTGCGCGACGCCGACGACGGCACCGTCGACGACCTGTCGGTCGCCGTAGACGAGCGAGCGCGTCAGGTACGCACCGGGGCCCACGAGGACGGCGTCGTTGACCTCGTCCTGGTACAGGTCGCGGCGCGCGGCGCGGGTGAGCGCCGAGCCGGCGGGGGCAACCTGCGGGACCGTCGAGGCGGCGTACTGGCGCCACGCGAGGAAGGCGCCGAGCAGGACGAGCACGAGCGTCGAGGCCATGATCACGGGGATCGGCAGCACGGGGTCGGCGTGCTCGGTGTGCCCGACGACGGGCTCGAGCCACGTCGTGAAGACACCACCGATGCTCAGCAGGCCGCCGAGCGCGACCGAGCCGACCGCGAGCACGACCATGGGCCACGTCATGAGGCGCGGCGACTCGTGCGGATGCTGCTCGGCACCCTCGGCCGCGGTCGTCCAGCGCTTCTCGCCATGGAAGGTCATGAAGAACAGGCGCGACATGTAGAACGCGGTGAGCCCCGCACCGATCAGCACGACCGAGCCGAACAACCACGCGCGCCACTCGGCACCGGCGACCGGCATGAACGCGGCCTCGATGATCTTGTCCTTGCTGAAGAAGCCCGAGAACGGCGGGACACCGATGATCGCGAGCCAGCCGAGCCCGAAGGTGACCCACGTGATCTTCATGTACCTCGCGAGACCGCCGAAGCGCCGCATGTCGACCTGGTCGTTCATGCCGTGCATGACCGAGCCGGCCCCGAGGAACATCCCGGCCTTGAAGAAGCCGTGCGTCACGAGGTGGAAGATCGCGAAGGCGTAGCCGACCGGGCCCAGGCCCGCCGCGAGCATCATGTAGCCGATCTGGGACATCGTCGAGGCGGCGAGGGCCTTCTTGATGTCGTCCTTCGCGCAACCCACGATCGCCCCGAACAGCAGGGTGATCGCCCCGACCACGACGACCGCGAGCTGCGCGTCGGGCGCAGCCTCGTAGATCGGCGCCGAGCGCACGACGAGGTAGACACCCGCCGTGACCATGGTCGCGGCGTGGATGAGGGCCGAGACCGGCGTCGGGCCGGCCATCGCGTCCCCGAGCCAGGACTGCAGCGGGAACTGGGCCGACTTGCCGCACGCGGCGAGCAGGAGCGCGAGGCCGATGATCGTCGCGGTCGAGGTGTCCATCGAGCCGACCGCCCCGAACACCGAGGTGAAGTCGAGGGCGCCGACCGTCGCGAACATCGCCATCATCGCGATGAGCAGGCCGAGGTCACCGACCCGGTTGGCGATGAAGGCCTTCTTCGCCGCGACCGCGTACTCGGTGCGGTGGTTCCAGAACCCGATGAGCAGGTACGACGCGAGACCCACGCCCTCCCAGCCCATGAACAGCAGGACGAAGGAGTCCGCGAGCACGAGCAGGAGCATCGCTGCGACGAACAGGTTGAGGTAGGCGAAGAAGCGCCTGCGGTCGACGTCGGCGTCCATGTAGGCGACCGAGTAGACGTGGATGAGCGAGCCGACGAACGTCACGAGCATGACGAACGTGAGCGAGAGCGGGTCGAGACGCAGCCCCGCGGCGAGCGTGAGCTGGCCCGCGGAGATCCAGTCGAACAGGTCGACCTCGACGACGCGCTCGCCCACGGGCGCCTGCAGGAGCGAGACGAGGATCAGCGCGCCGATCACGAACGACGCGGCGGACGCCGCGACACCGAGCCAGTGGCCCCAGCGGTCCGAGCGCCGGCCCGCGAGGAGCAGGACGGCCGCCGAGACGAGCGGGACGGCCACGAGGAGCCAGGCCGACTCCTGCCACGGTCCGCTCGGGGCGACCGGCACGGCGAGGTCCGCGAAGGGTAGGCGCGCGGCGGTCAGGGTGTGCACACTCATCCCCTCAGTTCCTCAACAGGTTGACGTCGTCCACCGAGGCGGACCGGCGGGTACGGAAGATCGCGACGATGATCGCGAGGCCGATGACGACCTCGGCCGCGGCGACGACCATGACGAAGAAGGCGAAGACCTGCCCGTCGAGGTTGCCGTGCATGCGCGAGAAGGTGACGAGCGCGAGGTTCGTCGCGTTGAGCATGAGCTCGACACCCATGAACACGATGATCCCGTTGCGACGCAGCAGCACCGCCATGGTCCCGATCGTGAAGAGCAGGGTCGACAGGACGAGGTAGTTCGTCAGGCTCACTTCTGCTCACCGCCTTCCAGCTCGTCGGGGTCCTCGGTCGTCGTGAGCCACTCGTCCTCGGGGACCGCACGCTCCTCGGCGTCCTCCTGGAGCGCGAAGGCCTCGGCGGCGGCCTCCTGGCCGCGGATGCGCAGCACGCGCGAGACGGACTCCTCGATCGGCTCGCCGTACGGGTCGAGCGCGGGCACGTCCATCGCGTTGTGCCGCGCGTAGACGCCCGGGGCGGCGAGCGGGGTGAGCCGCGCCCCCTGCGCGACCTTCGCCTCGGCGATCTCGCGCTGGCCGACCTTGCGGGTCAGGCGGCGGCGGTGCGTGAGCACGAGCGCGCCGAGGGCGGCCGTCACGAGGAGCGTGCCGACGACCTCGAGCGCGAGCACGTAGTTGCCGAACACGAGGCGCGAGACGCCCACGGGGTTCGTGTCGGTGTTCGCGGCCTCGAGGCCCACGGGCGCCGCGAAGCTCGCGCGCGTCACGATCCCGACGAGCACCGCGCCCGTGCCGAGCCCCGCGAGGAGCCCGATCCAGCGCTGGCCCGAGATCGTCTCGACGAGCGAGTCGGACGCGTCGACGCCCACGAGCATGAGCACGAAGAGGAACAGCATCATGATCGCGCCGGTGTACACGACGATCTGCACGAAGCCCAGGAAGAACGCCTCCTGCGCGACGTAGAGGATCGCGAGACCGACCATGACCCCGGCGATCGAGACCGCGACGTGGATCGTGCGGCGCGAGAACAGCAGCCCGAGCGCACCGAGCACCATGAGCGGGGCGAGCACCCAGAAGAGGGTCGCCTCCCCGGACGACGTCGTCCCCGCCTCGGTGAGCGCGGTGACGAGGGACGAGGCGGACGTCATCGGGCGGCCCCCTGCTGCGTCGTCGACCGGTGCTGAGCGAGAGTCGGGTCGTCGGGCCGCTTCTCGGCGACCCACTCGACCTGCTCGGGGTGCACGCCCGTGACCTCCCCGCGGTAGTAGTCGTGGTGGTCCGTGCCGGGCACCATCGGGTGCGGTGCGGCGAGCATGTTCTCGCCCATCGGTGCCAGCAGGTCCTGCTTCTCGTAGATGAGGCCCTCACGGTCGGGGCCCGCGAGCTCGAACTCGTTGGTCATCGTGAGCGCACGCGTCGGGCACGCCTCGATGCACAGGCCGCAGAAGATGCAGCGCAGGTAGTTGATCTGGTACACGCGGCCGTAGCGCTCGCCCGGCGAGAACTGCGCCTCGGGCGTGTTGTCCGCGCCCTCGACGTAGATCGCGTCCGCGGGGCACGCCCATGCGCACAGCTCGCACCCGATGCACTTCTCGAGCCCGTCGGGGTACCGGTTGAGCTGGTGCCGCCCGTGGTAGCGGGGCTTCACGCGGGCCGGCTCGCGCGGGTACTGCTCGGTCACGACCGGCTTGAACAGCGAGGAGAACGTCACGCCGAAGCCCGCGACGGGCGCGAGGACGGCGGCGAGCCCCTTGCGCTCAGGGATCTGCGGCTCGTACGCGTCAGACATCGTCGGACTCCTTGGTCTCGGGGGTCTGGCCCGCCTCGTCCTGGGGTGCCTCCTCGGCCTCGAGGACGGCGACCGTCCCGGGCTCGGCCGCCGCCTCCTGGGCCGCGGCCCGGCGCGCCGCGCGCGGCGAGGGCGGGAGCACCTGCCCGGGCAGCGGCGGCACGGGGTACCCGCCCGCGAAGGCGTCGAAGGGCTCTGGTTCGCTCAGCTCGGGCTCTGGCTCCTTGCGCTCGGGCAGGAACAGGCTCAGCACCGCGAGGACGACGACCACCCCGGCGCCGATCATGAGCGGGGTGCGCAGGTCGACCCCCTCGAGCTCGAGGCGCAGCACCTGGATCGTCGCGACACCCACGACGAACACCAGGCCGATCGGGATGAGCACCTTCCAGCCGAACTTCATGAACTGGTCGTAGCGGAAGCGCAGCAGCGAGCCGCGGATCCACACGAACAGGAACATGAACATCCAGACCTTGACGACGAACCACAGGACGGGCCACCAGCCCGTGTTGAACATCCCGTCGTTGATCGCCGAGAGCGGCCACGGGGCGCGCCACCCGCCGAGGAACAGGGTCGTCGCGACGGCCGAGACGTTGAGCATGTTGATGTACTCGGCGAGGAAAAACCACGCGAACTTCATCGAGGAGTACTCGGTCATGAAGCCCGAGACGAGCTCACCCTCGGCCTCGGGGAGGTCGAAGGGCAGGCGGTTCGTCTCGCCGACCATCGAGATGACGTAGAGCACGAACGCGGGGAAGAGCGTCACGGCCCACCAGAACTGGGCCTGCGCCTCGACGATCGCCGAGGTCGACATCGAGCCAGACATGATGACGACCGCGATGAGCGCGAGCGACATCGACAGCTCGTAGGAGATGATCTGCGCGGTCGAGCGCACCGCACCCAGGAGCGGGTACGTCGAGCCGGACGACCAACCGCCGAGCACGATGCCGTACACGCCGAGCGCCGTGACGCCGAGGATGTACAGCACGCCGCCCGAGAAGTCCGTGAGCTGCAGCGGGGTCACGACCCCGAAGATCGACACCTCGGGACCGAAGGGGATGACGGCGTAGATGAGCAGCGCGCACGTCACCGAGATGAGCGGGGCGACGTGGTAGACGACCTTGTCGGCCGCCTTGACCGTCATGTCCTCCTTGAGCAGGAGCTTGCCCGCGTCCGCGAAGGACTGCCACGCACCCGCGGGGCCGTGCCAGTTGGGGCCGGGCCGCAGCTGCATGCGCGCGACGAGCCGACGCTCGAACCACAGCGCGAACAGCACGCTCACGAGCAGGAAGACGACGATCCCGACCGCCTTGAGCAGCCAGATCCACCCGTTGTCGTTCGAGAAGTCCGCGACCGGGTGCGGCGAGGCGAGCAGAGAGCCCAGGGTCACGGTGTTCACGCGGTCACCTCCGTCGCCGCCTTCGCCACGGCGACGACGCTACCGCCGCCCGCCCGCAGCGTCGGACGTACCCGGGAGCCCGGCGAGTTGCCGGGCAGCCACACGACATGGTCGGCCATCGGCGTCACGAGGACGGGCAGCGTGATCGTGCCGTGCTCGGTGCTCACCGCGACCTGCTCGCCGTCCGCGACGCCGAGCGCCTGCGCGGTCGCGGCGGACAGCCGCGCGACCGGGCTCTTGGCCGTGCCCGCGAGGTACGGCTCGCCGTCCTGGCCGCGGCCGAGGTCGAGCATGAGCCGCCACGTTGCGAGGACCGCCTCGCCCGGACCGACCTCGGGCACGGGGGCCGCACCGACCACGGGGGCCGCAGCGCGTGCGCCGTCCCACGCACCGAGGTGCGCGATCTCGGCGTGCGCGAGGTCGGCCGTCGCGATCGCGAGGTCGACGTCGAGCTCGTCGGCGAGGGCCGAGAGCACGCGGTAGTCCGACATCGCGTTCGACTCGAGCGCCTGTCCGAAGGGCCGCAAGCGGCCCTCCCAGTTGACGTAGGTGCCGGCCTTCTCGCTCGGCGGGGCGACCGGGAGGACGACGTCGGCGTGCTCGTGGACGTCGCTCTCGCGCACCTCGAGGCTCACGACGAAGCCCGCAGCCGCGAGCGCCTCGCGTGCGGCCGCCGGGTCGGGCAGGTCGTCGATCTCGACGCCGCCGAGCACGAGGCCCGCAAGCTCGCCGGACGCGGCCGCCGCGAGGATGCCCGCGGTGTCGCGGCCCTCCTCGGCAGGGAGCGACTCGACGCCCCACGCGGTCGCGGTGTCGACCCGCGCCGCGGCGTCCGCGACGGGACGCCCGCCCGGCAGGAGGTTCGGCAGGGTGCC
>JAJUHG010000036.1 GCA_029267995.1 Micrococcales bacterium | reverse complement strand
CGCGCGCCTGAAGCTCGGTCACGAGCTCGCGTGCACCGGGGGAGAGCTCGACCTCGGCGCGGACCTCGTCGAACACCGAGACCGGGAGCCCTGCGAGGGTCGCGACGCGCTCGTGGAGCGAGGACGCGAAGTCGATCTCGCCGCGCATCGCGCGCTCGGTGACCTGCGCGACGCGCTCAGCGGATCCGGCACGCTCGGCGAGGAGCTCGATGACCTCGGCCGTGATGAACGTCGAGTCGACGTCCGTCACGACCAGACGTACGGGACCGGGGTGCTGCGCAGGACTCACACGCGCAGGCTAGCCGCGCACGCGCACCCCCGACCGGCCCGTCCGCCTCTCGGCCCGAGGCACCCCCGAGGCACCCCCGAGGCACCCGAGGCACCCCCGAGGCACCCGAGGCACCCCCGAGGCACCCGAGGCACCCCGAAGACGCACACCCAAGCCCCCCACCCCTCACTCATGTGGAACGTCCCGGTCATCTGCGGACCATTCCCGTCCAATGCGGAACGTTCCGGTCCTGAAGTGGAACGAAGGTGCTCGCGAACCCGCCCGAGTGGAACGATCGTGCGCCAGATCGTTCCACACGAGCTGCTTGTCGGTGCCCCGAGGTGGATCGCGAGCGCGAGCACGCTCGTTCCACACGACGTGCCGCGTCGGAGCCGAGGGGTGGATCGTGCGCGAGATCGTTCCGCACGACCACGAGGTGGGGCTTGCATCCCCAGATCGCGGGTGTGCGGGTGCGCGACCCGCTCAGCTCGAGACGACCGTGCCCTTGGGGACGACGGTGATGCCCGACTCGGTCACTGTGAAGCCGCGTGCGCGGTCGTGCTCGGGGTCAATCCCGATCCGGGCGCGCTCGGGCACGATGACGTTCTTGTCGAGGATCGCCCGGTGGATCTGCGCGTGGCGGTGCACCTGCACGCCGTCCATGAGCACCGAGTCCGAGACCGAGGACCACGAGTGCAGGTAGATGCCGGGGGAGAGCACCGAGCCCGAGACGGTCGCGCCCGAGACGATGACCCCGGGCGAGACGAGCGAGTCCGCGGCGTAACCCATGCGGTCCGGGCCGCCGTGCACGAACTTCGCGGGCGGCAGCCCCGTGTAGCCCGTGTAGAGCGGCCACCGGTCGTTGTAGACGTTGAACACGGGCGTGACGGAGATGAGGTCCTTGTTGGCCTCGAAGAACGAGTCGATCGTCCCGACGTCGCGCCAGTAGTCGCGGTCGCGGTCCGTCGAGCCCGCGACGTCGTTGTCCTTGAAGTCGTAGACCGCCGCGGTCCCGCGCTCGACGAACCACGGCACGATGTCCCCGCCCATGTCGTGCTTCGAGTCGGGGTTCGCCGCGTCGGCCGTGACCGCCTCGACGAGCGCCTCGCGTGTCGCGACGTAGTTGCCCATCGAGGCGAGCACCTCGCGCGGGGTGTCGGCGAGGGGGACCGGGTCGCTCGGCTTCTCGCGGAAGGCCGCGATGCGCCGCGGGTCCTCGGGGGTGGTCTCGATGACCCCGAACTCGGTCGCGAGCTCGATCGGCTGGCGGATCGCCGCGACCGAGAACTCCGCGCCCGACTCGAGGTGCGCGTCGACCATCTGGGAGAAGTCCATACGGTAGACGTGGTCCGCCCCCACGACGACGACGATGTCGGGACGCTCGTCCTCGATGATGTTGAGGCACTGGAAGATCGCGTCCGCGCTGCCGAGGTACCAGTGCTTGCCGACGCGCTGCTGCGCGGGCACCGGTGCGACGTAGTTGCCGAGCAGGGTCGACATGCGCCACGTCTTGGACACGTGCCGGTCGAGGCTGTGCGACTTGTACTGGGTCAGCACGACGATGCGCAGGTAGCCAGAGTTCACGAGGTTCGACAGCGCGAAGTCGACGAGCCGGTAGATGCCGCCGAACGGCACGGCGGGCTTCGCGCGGTGGGACGTGAGCGGCATGAGCCGCTTCCCCTCGCCACCTGCAAGGACGATCGCTAGGACGCGCGGCGATGTTGCCATGACCTGACCCTAGGACCCCGAGCCGCGCTCTGCCAGGGGCAACGCCGGGGAGCGGTCACGGCAGGCCGCGCGGCGCGCTAGCGTCAGGGTCGTGAGAGTCGACCTCGTGACCCGTGAATACCCGCCCCACGTCTATGGGGGAGCCGGCGTGCACGTCGCCGAGCTCGCCGCCGTGCTGCGGCGCGACATCGATGTGCGCGTGCACTGCTTCGACGGGCCTCGCGAGGGGGCCGACGACGGCGTCCTGGGCTACAGCGCGCCCGTGGGCCTCGCGGGGGCGAACCCCGCGCTCGTGACGCTCGGCACGGACGTCGAGATCGCCGCGCGCATCGAGGGCACCGACCTCGTGCACTCGCACACGTGGTACGCGAACCTCGCAGGCCACCTCGCGGCGCTCCTGCACTCGGTCCCGCACGTCGTCTCGGCGCACTCCCTCGAGCCGTTGCGCCCGTGGAAGGCCGAGCAGCTCGGCGGGGGTTACTCGATCTCGAGCTGGGTCGAGCGCACGGCCTACGAGGCTGCCGACGGCGTGATCGCGGTCTCGGGCGGGATGCGCGAGGACATCCTGCGCTGCTACCCCGCGATCGACCCTGAGCGGGTGCACGTCGTGCACAACGGGATCGACCTCGACGCGTGGCGCCGCCCCGAGGGCGACGCCGCGGCCGAGGCGCGCGAGGTCGTCGAGCGGCTCGGGATCGACCCGGACCGCCCTGCGGTCGTGTTCGTCGGACGGATCACGCGGCAGAAGGGGCTGCCCTACCTGCTGCGCGCGGCCGAGCACCTGCCCGCGGACGTTCAGCTCGTGCTGTGCGCGGGCGCCCCCGACACCCCCGAGCTCGCGGCCGAGGTGACCGAGCGCGTCGCCCGGCTCCAGGAGCGTCGTCGGGGTGTGGTGTGGATCGAGCAGATGCTCCCGCGTGCCGAGCTCGTCGCGGTGCTCGCGCACGCGACCGTGTTCGCGTGCCCCTCGGTCTACGAGCCGCTCGGGATCGTCAACCTCGAGGCGATGGCCGTGGGTGTGCCCGTCGTGGGGACCGCGACGGGCGGGATCCCTGAGGTCGTCGCGGACGGCTCGACGGGTCTGCTCGTGCCGATCGACCAGGTCGACGACGGCACGGGGACCCCGCGTCACCCCGACACCTTCGTCGCGAACCTCGCTGCGGCGCTCACTGCGCTCGCGGACGACCCCGCGCGCGCCCGGGCGATGGGGGCCGCAGCCCGCCGGCGTGTCGAGGAGCACTTCTCGTGGGACTCGGTCGCGGTGCGCACGCGCGAGATCTACGCGCGGGTGCTCGCGGGCTGACCCGTGCGCCGCGGTCGGTCGTGCTCGCGCAGGGACACTAGGGTTGTGCCATGACGAGCGTGCTTGACCTGCGCGGCGTGAGCCTGCGGCGGGGGACGACGACGATCCTCGACGGCATCGACTGGCACGTCGCCGACGGTGAGCGGTGGGTCGTGCTCGGTCGCAACGGGGCCGGCAAGACGACGCTCCTGCAGATCGCCGCGGGGCGCATGCACCCTTCGGCGGGGACGGCGGACGTGCTCGGCGAGCGGCTCGGCCGGGTCGACGTCTTCGAGCTGCGTCCGCGCGTGGGCCTGTCGAGCGCAGCGCTCGCGGACCGCATCCCCGGCGGCGAGCAGGTGCGTGACGTCGTGCTCACGGCCGCGTACGGCATGACGGGGCGCTGGCGCGAGCAGTACGCCGAGCTGGACCTCGAGCGTGCGCAGGACCTCCTCGAGGCCTTCGACGTCGCGCGATTCGCCGAGCGGACCTTCTCGACCCTGAGCGAGGGCGAGCGCAAGCGCGTGCAGATCGCGCGCTCGCTCATGACCGACCCCGAGCTGCTCCTGCTCGACGAGCCCGCCGCGGGCCTCGACCTGGGCGGGCGTGAAGAGCTCGTCGCGGCGCTCGCCGAGCTCGCAGGGGACGCCCGGTCACCGGTCCTCGTGCTCGTGACGCACCACGTCGAGGAGATCCCGCCGGGCTTCACTCACCTGCTGCTCCTGCGCGACGGGAAGGTCCACGCGGCCGGCCCGATCGAGCAGACGCTCACGGCCGAGAACCTCTCGAGCGCCTTCGGCCTTCCGCTCGAGCTCGAGCGCCGCGGGGAGCGCTGGGCGGCGCGCGCGGCCAGGTAGCCGCTTGAGTAGAGTGTGGCAAAGGATCGGCAAAACAACCGGTCGCCGTTGAGCGCCGGGAGAGGGGACGTGCCATGACCCAGACGTTGTGGTGGGTGGCCATCGCTGGCCTGTTCCTGCTGATCGAGGTGCTCTCGCTCGACCTGTTCCTGCTCATGCTCGCGGGCGGCGCGCTCGGCGGTGCTGCCGCGGCCGCGCTCGGTGTGCCCGTGTGGGGGCAGATCGTCGTCGCGCTCGTCGTCGCGGTGCTCCTGCTCGCGACGCTGCGCCCGTGGCTCGTGCGCAACTGGCGCAAGCGCACGACCTTCGTCGAGACCAACGCCGCGGCGCACGTGGGCCGCACGGCGCAGGTCGTCGCCGAGGTCGACGCGGTCGGCGGGCGCGTCAAGCTCGTCGGCGAGGTGTGGACCGCCCGCACCGACACTCCCGGCTTGCAGATCCCCGAGGGCGCGCACGTGCGCGTCGTGCGCATCGACGGCGCGACCGCCGTCGTCGAACCCCTGACCTAGTCCGCAGCTTCACCGACCCTGGGAGAGACATGGGCGACGAGCTCAACCCTTCGACAGTCCTCGGCTACATCGTCCTTGGTATCGCGGCGATCTTCGTCATCGTCACGATCGTGCGCTCGGTGCGCATCGTGCCGCAGACGGTCGCCCTCATCATCGAGCGGCTCGGCCGCTACGAGAAGACCTTCGACGCGGGGCTCCACCTTCTGATCCCCTTCGTCGATCGCGTGCGCGCGGGGGTCGACCTGCGCGAGCAGGTCGTGTCCTTCCCGCCGCAGCCTGTGATCACCTCGGACAACCTCGTGGTGAGCATCGACACGGTCATCTACTTCCAGGTGACCGACCCGCGTGCTGCGGTCTACGAGATCGCGAACTACATCACCGGAATCGAGCAGCTCACCGTCACGACGCTGCGTAACGTCATCGGCTCGATGGACCTCGAGCAGACCCTGACGAGCCGCGACCAGATCAACGGTCAGCTGCGCGGGGTGCTCGACGAGGCGACGGGCCGTTGGGGCATCCGCGTCAACCGTGTCGAGCTCAAGGCGATCGACCCGCCGGCCTCGGTCCAGGGCTCGATGGAGCAGCAGATGCGCGCCGAGCGTGACCGTCGCGCCGCGATCCTCACGGCCGAGGGTGTCAAGCAGTCGCAGATCCTCACGGCCGAGGGTGAGAAGCAGGCCGCGATCCTGCGGGCCGAGGGTGAGGCCCAGGCCGCGATCCTCAAGGCCGAGGGTGAGGCCCGCGCGATCCTGCAGGTGTTCGACGCGATCCACCGCGGCGACGCCGACCCCAAGCTGCTCGCGTACCAGTACCTGCAGATGCTGCCTGAGGTCGCCAAGACGCAGTCGAACAAGGTGTGGTTCATCCCGACCGAGTTCACCGCGGCGCTCAAGTCGATCACGAAGGGCTTCGGGGGCGAGCCCGACGGCGACGACGACGGCGTCCCGTGGCGCTCGGGCGGTGGCTCGCCGCTCGGTGACGCGCTGCCCGAGTCCGCCCTGACGAGCCCCGCCGAGGCGCTCGCCGAGGCCAAGCGCCAGTCCGAGGCGGCCACGACCGAGGCGACGAGCGCGGGCACGCAGTCGGGTGCGCCGTTCGACCCGGGTGCAGAGGCGGGCCAGCAGCCCGAGCGCTGAGCGTTCACGCCACGAGCGAACGAGGGCGGAATCTCCTTGGGAGGTTCCGCCCTCGTGCGTACGCTCACAGGGTGCCGAACCACGTGAGCCCGCCGTGCTAGCCCGGCTGCTGCGCACGCACCTGCGTCCCTACGCGGGCGCGGTCATCCTCGTCGGGGTCCTGCAGGTCGTCCAGGTGATCGCGACGCTCCTGCTGCCGAGCCTCAACGCCGACATCATCGACGACGGCGTCGCGCGCGGGGACACGCGCGAGATCTTGCGTCTCGGGGCGGTCATGCTCGCCGTGAGCCTCGTCCAGGTGGTCGGCGCGATCCTTGCGGTGTACTTCGGCTCGCGCGCCGCGATGGGCTTCGGTCGCGACGTGCGAGCGCGGGTGTTCTCCCACGTCCAAGGGTTCTCCGCGCAGGAGATGGGCCGTTTCGGGGCGCCCACGCTCATCACGCGCACGACCAACGACGTCCAGCAGGTCCAGATGGTCGTGTTCATGACCTTCACGATGATGATCATGGCGCCGATCCTGCTCGTCGGCGGTGTGGTCATGGCGCTGCGCGAGGACGTCGAGCTCTCAGGCGTCCTGCTCGTCTCGGTCCCCGTCCTCGCGGGGATCGTCGCCCTCGTCGTGTGGCGCATGGTCCCGATGTTCCGCACGATGCAGAAGCGCATCGACGAGATCAACCGCGTCATGCGCGAGCAGATCTCGGGGATCCGCGTCATCCGGGCCTTCGTCCGTGAGGCGCGTGAGGAGCAGCGGTTCGCCGAGGCGAACGAGCGCCTGTTCGACGTGTCCTTGCGCGTCGGCAAGGTCATGGCGTTCATGTTCCCCCTCGTCATGCTCGTGCTCAACCTCACGAGCGCGGCGGTGCTCTGGTTCGGCGCGGGTCGCATCGAGGCCGGTCAGATGGAGGTCGGCGCGCTCGTCGCGTTCCTGTCGTACATCGCCTTCATCCTCATGGGCGTGATGATGACGACGATGATGTTCGTCATGGTGCCGCGGGCGATGGTCTCGGCCGAGCGCATCGGTGAGATCCTCGACGCGGAACCGACCGTGGTCGAGCCCGAGCGGCCCGTGGTCTTCCCCGCCGAGGGGCGTGGCCGCATCGAGCTGCGCGGCGTCGAGTTCCGGTACCCCGGCGCGGAGAAGGCCGTCCTGCACGGGGTCGACCTGGTCGCCGAGCCGGGGAGCACGACGGCGATCATCGGCTCGACCGGCTCGGGCAAGTCGACCTTGCTCAACCTCGTGCCTCGACTGTTCGACGTCACGGGCGGAGCCGTCCTCGTCGACGGGGTCGACGTGCGCGACGTTGCGCTCGAGGACCTGTGGTCGCGCATCGGGCTCGTCCCGCAGCGCCCCTTCCTGTTCTCGGGCACGATCCGCTCGAACCTGCTCTACGGCAAGCCCGACGCCGACGACGACGAGCTGTGGCACGCGCTCGAGGTCGCGCAGGCGAAGGCTTTCGTCGAGGCCATGCCCGAGGGGCTCGACGCCCCCGTCGTCCAGGGTGGGGCGAACGTCTCGGGCGGTCAGCGCCAACGGCTCGCGATCGCCCGGGCCCTCGTGCGCCGCCCGAGCATCTACCTGTTCGACGACTCCTTCTCCGCGCTCGACTATGCGACCGATGCTGCGCTGCGCTCCGCCCTCGCACCCGAGACGAAGGACGCCGTCGTGCTCGTCGTCGCCCAGCGGGTCGCGACGATCCGGCACGCGCAGCGCATCGTGGTGCTCGAGGACGGCGCGGTCGTCGACACCGGGTCGCACACCGAGCTCCTCGAGCGGTGTGAGACGTACCAGGAGATCGTCTACTCCCAGCTGAGCGCGCAGGAGGCACGGTGAGCGAGAACCGTCCGCCCCGCCGCCCGCACGGCCCGCCCGGTGCCGCGATGGGCATGCCGGGGGAGAAGCCCCAGAGCTTTCGCGCCTCGGGGATGCGGCTGCTGCGCGAGCTGCGGCCCGAGCGTCTCCCGCTCGCCCTCATCACGGTCGCCGGGACGCTGTCCGTCGTGCTCGCGGTCGTGGGCCCGCGCCTGCTCGGTGACGCGACGAACTTCATCTTCAGCGGCTTCATCGGCTCCCGTCTGCCCGCCGGGCTGTCGAAGGACGAGGTCGTCGCGGGGCTGCGCGCGGACGGCCAGGACACCTTCGCCGACCTCGTGTCGGGGATGGACGTCGTGCCAGGTCAGGGGATCGACACCGATGGGCTGGCCCGCGTCCTGCTGCTCGTGGTGGCCGTCTACGTCGGCTCGTTCCTCTTCGGCTGGGTGCAGGGCTGGCTCGCCGCGGGCGTCGTCCAGCGCACCGTGCTGCGGCTACGCGCGGACGTCGAGGACAAGCTCTCGCGCGTCCCGCTGCGCTACGTCGACAAGCAGACGCGCGGTGAGCTGCTGAGCCGGGTCACGAACGACATCGACAACGTCGCCCAGACTCTCCAGCAGACCCTCTCGCAGCTCATCGCCGCGCTCCTGACCGTCGTCGGCGTGCTCGCGATGATGTTCTGGATCTCTCCGCTCTTGGCGCTGATCGCGCTCGCGACGATCCCGATCTCGATGGTCCTCGCGGGGGCGATCGCGAAGCGGTCCAGGCCGCAGTTCGTGCGCCAGTGGGAGTGGACCGGCAAGGTCAACTCCCACATCGAGGAGATGTACACCGGGCACGAGCTCGTCATGGTTTTCGGCCACCGGGAGCAGTCCGCGCAGGAGTTCGCCGAGCGCAACGAGACGCTCTACGAGGCGAGCTTCAAGGCACAGTACATCTCGGGGATCATCCAGCCCGCGATCGGTTTCGTCGCGAACCTCAACTACCTCGTGGTCGCCGTCGTCGGCGCGCTGCGCGTCGCCTCGGGCACCCTCACGCTCGGTGACGTCCAGGCGTTCATCCAGTACTCGCGCATGTTCGCCCAGCCCGTGACCCAGATCGCCTCGATGGCCAACCTCGTGCAGTCGGGCATCGCGAGTGTCGAGCGGGTCTTCGAGCTGCTCGACGCCGAGGAGCAGGAGCCCGACCCCGAGCACCCCGCGACGCTCGAGCGACCCGTGCGCGGGCGGGTCGCGTTCGAGGATGTGTCGTTCTCCTACGAGCCCGAGACGCCGCTCATCGAGGACCTCTCGCTTGTCGCCGAGCCCGGCCAGACGGTCGCGATCGTCGGCCCGACCGGTGCAGGCAAGACGACGCTCGTGAACCTGCTCATGCGCTTCTACGAGATCGACTCCGGGCGCATCACGCTCGACGGCGTCGACACGCGCGAGCTCACGCGCGACGAGCTGCGCTCGCAGATGGGCATGGTCCTGCAGGACACGTGGCTCGTGGGCGGGACGATCGCCGAGAACATCGCCTACGGGGTCGACCACGCGAGCCGGGAGGAGATCGTCGCGGCTGCCGAGGCGACCTTCGTCGACCGCTTCGTGCGGACCCTGCCCGAGGGCTACGACACCGTGCTCGACAACGACGACACGCACGTGTCGGCGGGGGAGAAGCAGCTGCTGACGATCGCGCGCGCATTCCTTGCCGACCCCGCGATCCTCATCCTCGACGAGGCGACGAGCTCGGTCGACACACGCACCGAGGTGCTCGTCCAGCATGCGATGGCCGCGCTGCGCGAGGGCCGCACCGCGTTCGTGATCGCCCACCGCCTCTCGACGATCCGTGACGCGGACACGATCCTCGTCATGGAGCAGGGACGGATCGTCGAGCGCGGTTCGCACGCCGAGCTGCTCGCGGTGGGTGGGGCTTACGCGCGGCTCTACGAGAGCCAGTTCGCCGAGGCGGCCGCCCCCGTCGAGTAGGCCCCCCGTCGTCCTGACCACCCTCACGGCCTGCGACGATAGGGGGGTGACATCCGAGCCCAGGACGCCGCGCCGCGACAGGCTGACCCTGACCCTGTACGGCACCTTCGTCATGTGGGGCTGGTTCCTGTACAGCTTCAGCCCGAGCGTCCCGCTCCTGACCGCTGACCTGGGCGTCTCGCGCGCGCTCGGCGGGTTGCACGGGACCGCGCTCGCGGCAGGTGCCGTGGTCGCTGCGGTGCTCACCCCGCGCCTCGTGGCTCGCACGGGACGCCGCGCGACGCTCATGCTCGGTGGCTTCCTCATCGCGGGAGGCGTCGCCCCGCTCCTGCTGGGCACCTCGGTCGTGTGGACCCTCTCGGGCATGTTCGTGCTCTCGGTAGGTGGCAACATCGCGGTCTCGAGCGCGCAGGTGGCTCTCGCCCTGCACCATCGCGGCGCAGCCTCGGCGATCATCACCGAGGCCAACGGCGTGGGTTCCTCGATCGGCCTGCTCGGCCCGCTCGCGGTCGGCGGGGCGGTGGCGATCGGGTGGGGGTGGCGTCCCGCGGTCGCGGTCACGGCCGTGATCGCGCTCGTCACCGCGCTGCTCGCCCGGCGGGTGCAGCTGCCGTCCCGGCAGGTCTCGCCCGCCGTGACCGAGGAGATCCCCGTGGTCCCGGCCGAGCCCGAGCCCGAACCTCGGCGCTGGCCCGTCCCGCGCACGAGGCTGCGCCCCCAGGCCCTCGCGTCATGGTGCTTCCTCGTCGCGATCCTCGCGGGCATCGGGCTCGAGAACGTCACGACGTACTGGTCCGCCGAGCTCGTCGTGGGTCGCACGGGTGCCCCGGCGAGCATCGCGACCGCGACGACCGCGGGCCTCGTCGCGGGCATGTCGATCATCCGCTTCGTCGTCGGGCCGCTCTCGCTGCGCGTGCGACCGGCGCACCTGCTGACCGCGTCCTTCCTCGTGTCGGTCGCGGGGTGGGCCGTGCTGTGGACCGCGACCGAGGCATGGCTCGCGCTCGCCGGGCTCTTCGTCGCAGGGCTCGGCTACGGGGCGCAGTACCCGCTCGCGATCTCGCTCCTGCTGCGCGCGGCCGGTGCGGCTGTCGACAAGGCCCAGGCGCGCGCGACGCTCGCCGGGGGGCTGGCCATCGGTGTCCTGCCGTTCGCGCTCGGTGCCCTCGCGGACGCCGTCGGCCCGCACCAGGCCTTCCTCCTCGTCCCCGTGATCGCCGTCGTGGGCGCCCTTGCGGCGCTCCTCGGGGCGCGCGCCTCGCGCCCTTGACCTCGAGTGCGCTCGGAGCGCGAGGGTGGCCGAGACGGACGTCGTCGTGCCGGGACAGTGCGCGTGGTCGGGGCTGAGCGGGCACCGTTGCGCTCGCGACGGGCGGCCAGCGAGACTGGGCGACCGTGAGCGAGCCCTGGGTCGTGCGGATCGACGACGTCGCCGACCCTCGCCTCGAGCCGTACACGCGGCTCACCGACGTCGCGCTGCGCCAGCGCAAGGACACCGCGACCGGGACGTACGTCGCGGAGAGCTCGCTCGTCGTGCGGCGCGCCTTCGAGGCGGGCCACCGCATCGAGTCCTTCTTGCTCGCCGAGCGCTGGCTCGAAGGGCTTGCGGACGTCATCGCAGGCGCCCAGCGACCTGGTGAGACGGTCCCGGTGTTCGTCGGCGAGCCCGCGACGCTCGAGCGGCTCACGGGCTTCCACCTGCACCGCGGCGCTCTCGCGATCGTCCACCGCCCCGCGCAGCCCACGATCCCCGAGCTCCTCGCGAGCGCACGACGGGTCGCGATCCTCGAGGACGTCACGGACCATACGAATGTCGGGGCGATCTTCCGCAGCGCGGCCGCGCTCGGGGTCGACGCGGTGCTCGTCTCCCCGCGGTGCGCCGACCCGCTCTACCGGCGCGCGGTGCGCGTGTCGATGGGCGCGGTCTTCTCGATCCCGTGGGCGCGTGCCGAGACCTGGCCCGCAGCTCTCGAGACCGTTCGCGCGGCGGGTCTGACGCTCGCAGCCCTCGCGCTCGACGACGATGCGGTCACGCTCGAGGCGCTCGAGGCCGACCTGCCAGAGCGGCTTGCGCTCGTGCTCGGCACGGAAGGGCCAGGGCTCACGCCGGCCGCGGTCGAGGCGTGCGACCTCGTCGTGCGCATCCCGATGGCTCGTGCGGTCGACTCGCTCAACGTCGCGGCGGCCGCCTCGGTCGCCTTCTGGGCGACCCGCCTGCGCTGAGGCGGGTCAGCCGAGCGCGAGGCCCTCGACCGTCTCGACCCCGGGTGCCCGCGCGAGCAGCTCGCCGGGGACGAGCAGCTTCGAGCGGCGCAGCCCTGAGCCGAGCAGGGCTGGTCCGCCGTCGCGCACGCGTGCGTCGATCAGCACCCGGAAGCCCTCGGGCAGCCCGAGCGGGGTGATGCCGCCGTACTCCATGCCGGTCTCGGCGGTTGCCCGCTCGACGGGCAGGAAGGTCGCCTTGCGCACGTTGAGCAGGCGACGCACGACGTTGTTGACGTCCGCACGGGTCGTCGCCCGCACGACGACGCCCGCGAGCCGCTCCTCGCCCGAGCGGCGCCCCGTGACCAGGACGCAGTTGCACGAGAGCGCGAGCTCGAGGCCGAAGGCCTCGGTGAGCGTCGCGGTGTCGGCGAGCCCGGGGTCGATCTCGGCGACGACCGCCTCGCGCGCGACCGCCGGTTCGGCCCTGGTCCACGCCTGCAGCGCCGTGCGGGTCCCGGGGGCAAGGAGCTCGGGGCGGTCGAGCGCAGGGACCCACTCGAGGGCCCCCGCGGCTCGCACGCTCGCAGAGTGCTGCGTCATCTCAGCGCGGGTTGATGATCCCCGCGGCGACCGTGCGGTTGGTCGACTCGTCGACGAGCACGAACGAGCCGGTCGTGCGGTTCACCGCGTAGGGGTCGACGAACAGCGGCGCCGTGACGCGGAGCTGGACGCGGCCGATCTCGTTGAGCGCGAGCTCGCTCGCCTCGAGGTCGCGGTGCAGCGTGTTGATGTCGATCCGGTACTGCAGGTCCTTGACCACGGTGCGTGCCCAGCGCGTCGTGTGCTTGATCGCGTACTTCTTGCCGCGCACGAGCGAGGCGGTCTCGTCCATCCAGCAGATCATCGCGTCGACGTCCTGCGTGACCTCGGGGGAGTTCGCGGGGCGCGCGAACATGTCGCCCCGGCTCACGTCGACGTCCTCGGCGAGCCGGATCGTGACCGACATCGGCGGGACGGCCTCCTCGACCTCGCCGTCGGCGGTGTCGATCCCCGCGATCGTCGTCTCGAGCCCGCTCGGCAGGATGCGCACCGTGTCGCCCTTGCGGAACGCGCCGCTCGCGACGGTCCCGGCGTAGCCCCGGTAGTCGAGTGTCGTGTTCGAGTGCGGCCGGATCACGTACTGCACGGGGAAGCGCGGGTCCACGAGGTTGCGATCCGAGGCGACGTGCACGTTCTCGAGGTAGTTCAGCAGCGTCGAGCCCTCGTACCACGGCATGTTCTCGCTGCGCGCCACGACGTTGTCCCCTCGCAGCGCCGAGATCGGCACGAAGGTCAGGTCGGTCACCCGCAGCTTGGCCGCGAACTCGGTGAACTCGTCGTGGATCTGCTGGTAGACCGACTCGTCCCAGTCGACGAGGTCCATCTTGTTGATGCAGATCACCAGGTGCGGGACACCGAGCAAGGACGCGAGGAACGCGTGCCGGCGGCTCTGCTCGGAGATGCCCTTGCGGGCGTCGACGAGGATGAGCGCGACGTTCGCGGTCGAGGCCCCCGTGACCATGTTGCGGGTGTACTGGATGTGCCCCGGGGTGTCGGCGATGATGAACTTGCGACGCGGTGTCGCGAAGTAGCGGTAGGCGACGTCGATCGTGATGCCCTGCTCACGCTCGGCGCGCAGGCCGTCGGTGAGCAGCGAGAGGTCGACGTAGTCGTGACCGCGGCGCGTGCTGATGCGCTCGATGTCCTCGAGCTGGTCGGAGAACAGCCCCTTCGTGTCGTACAGGAGCCGCCCGATGAGGGTCGACTTGCCGTCGTCGACGGAGCCGGCGGTCGCGAACCGGAGCAGGTCGCTCATGTCTAGAAGTACCCCTCTCGCTTGCGGTCTTCCATCGCCGCCTCGCTCACCTTGTCGTCACCGCGCGTCGCGCCCCGCTCCGTGAGCCGGACTGCGGCGATCTCCTCGACGATCTTCTCGAGGGTGTCGGCGTCGGACTCGACCGCCGCGGTGAGGTTCGCGTCGCCCATCGTGCGGTAGCGCACGCGCTTGACCTCGGACGTCTCGCCGTCGACGAGCGGGACGAACTCGTTGACCGCGTAGAGCATCCCCCCGCGGTCGACGACCTCGCGCTCCTTGGCGAGGTAGAGCTCGGGCACGGCGATGTTCTCCGAAGCGATGTAGGTCCACACGTCGAGCTCGGTCCAGTTGGACAGCGGGAACACGCGGATCGACTCGCCGGGGAAGACCCGGCCGTTGTACAGGTCCCAGATCTCGGGGCGCTGGTTCTTGGGGTCCCACTGGCCGAACTCGTCGCGGAAGGAGAACACGCGCTCCTTCGCGCGGGCCTTCTCCTCGTCACGCCGGGCACCGCCGAAGAGCGCGTCGAAACCGTGCTCCTCGGCCGCCGCGAGCAGCACGGGGGTCTGGATGCGGTTGCGCGAGCCGTTGGGCTCGGGCCGCACGAGGCCGCGCTCGATCGCCTCGGGCACGCTTGCGACGATCAACTCGAGCCCGTGCTCGGCGACCATCGCGTCGCGGAAGTCGATGACCTCGGGGAAGTTCAGGCCCGTGTCGACATGCATGACCGGGAACGGGATCCGCGCGGGCCAGAACGCCTTGAGCGCGAGATGCAGCATGACGATCGAGTCCTTGCCGCCCGAGAACAGCAGGCACGGGGACTCCATCTCGGCCGCGACCTCGCGGAAGATGTGGATGCTCTCGTACTCGAGCGCGCGCACGTGACCGAGGACCGTGGTCGTCATTCGTCGTTACCTGCCGTGGAGAGGAGTTCGTGGACCAGACCTGCGAGCTGCTCGTGGTCGCCGGGGCGGCACACGAGGAGGTCGGGGAGCCAGGGATCGGGCCGATTGTATGCGAGCGGGCTGCCGTCGAGCCGGGTCGTCACGAGCCCGGCAGCGCGAGCGACCGCGACCGGCGCGGCTGAGTCCCACTCGTACTGCCCCCCGCCGTGCAGGTAGACGTCGGCGTCGCCGACGACGACCGACATCGTCTTGACCCCTGCCGAGCCCATCGCGACGAGCTCGACCTCGGTGCGCGCAGCGAGCCGCTCGACGAGCTCGGGGGGACGCGTGCGTGAGACCGCGACGCGCCAGGGGCGCGGCGACGAGGGCGCCGCGGTCACGGCGCCGGGTCCCGTCGCGAGGACCTGGTCCCGCGCGGGGAGCGCGACCGCTCCTGCGGTGAGTCCCTCGTCGCGCGTCCACAGCGCGACGTGCACGGCCCAGTCGTCACGCCACACACCGTCTGCGTCGCGCTCGGCGAACTCACGAGTCCCATCGAGCGGATCGACGATCCACACGCGATCGGCGTCGAGCCGGGCCTGGTCGTCCTTGCCCTCCTCGGAGAGCACCGCGTCGTCGGGGCGCACGTGCGCGAGCGCGCGGACGAGGAACTCGTGCGCGGCCCGGTCGCCACGGTCCTTGAGAGCGCGGCCGTCGTAGTCGCTTGCGCCGACGGCGGCGCGCTCGGCGAGCAGCACCTCTCCGGCGCCCCGGGCGAGCGAGGCGGCGAGCTCGTGATCAGTGAGGGCCAAGGGGACGGTCCTTCCCGTGGTCGCAGGAACGGCGCGGGGCGCCCGGTCGTGTGTCCCAGGTGCGCGCACGCGCCGCAGGCCCGAGGTCTCGGGCCCGTCCGGGCAAGCGCTCGCTGCCAAGGGGCACGGAGCATCACTCGAATCTGTCGGTCTGGGCCGGGGGACGTCCGCACGGCCGGGGCCGGACCCGAGGTCCGACCCGTCGAAAGGGTACATGTCGGCCGACGG
>JAJUHG010000035.1 GCA_029267995.1 Micrococcales bacterium | reverse complement strand
GTCGGTCTCGCCCGGCAGGAGCAGGACGTCGTCGTAGGTCAGGCCGATCTGGCCGAACGGGCCGTGGTCCTCGGGGGCGGCAAGGGGATCGCGACTCATCTGCCTATGGTACGGGGGCCCGGCGCGCACCGGCCGTGACGTCTCACACGGTCGGTGCGACCTCCATCCCGCCGACGGCGGTCTCGGGCATCACCCGCCGACGGCGCCCTCGGGCACCACCCGCCAACGGCGGCCTCGAGCACCCGCGCCGCCGACGGCGCCCCCGGGCGCGCTGAGGGGGTCGTGCTCAGGGGTCGTGCTCAGGGGGTCGTGCTCAGGAGATGAGGCCGCGCCGGATGCCGATCGCGACGGCCTGCGCGCGGTCGCGCGCCCCGAGCTTGCGGAACAGGCGCTGCGCGTGGGTCTTGATCGTGTCCTCGGACAGGAACAGGTCCTGGCCGATCTGGTTGTTCGAGCGCCCGTTGCTCATCCCGACGAGCACCTCGTACTCGCGCTTCGTGAGCTCGATCTCGCGGTCACCACCCGCGGGCGAGGGCGCGGTGCGCAGCCCAGGCGAGTGCGCGACGGGGACGGTCGGGGAGGGCACGACGGGAGCGGCGAAGATGTGCGCGGCGACGGCCGCGAGGTCCGAGGACGTCGCCTCGGGCGTGAGGTAACCGCGCGCCCCGAGCGTGATGGCCCGGTCGAGGGCGACCTCGTCACCCTTCTCGGCGAGCACGACGACGACAGTGCGTTGACTCACCTGCCGCAGCTGGCGCAGCGTCTCGATCGGCCCGGGCCCCGGCAGGTGCGCGTCGAGCAGCACGAGAGCAGGTGGTGCGACGCGCGCGTGCCTGAGCAGCTCGCTCGCGTCACCGGCCGTGCGCACGGACGAGAAGGACGGCACCGCGCTCGCCGCAGCTGCGAGACGTTCCCGCACGGCGGCCACGCCATGACAGACCACGATTCCTGACACGCCAACCCCCATCGTTCCCCCGCCTCCAGGCGGCTTCATCTGAGGTATCGGCGGGGGTGCGTCACTCCTTCGTGCTAAGGATGGGGTGAAGTATTCGCGCATTGGTGACCTAGCGGTCAACTGGCCCAGATCCTTGGGTGGAAACACCTGTCGCGGCGGTGACCTCGTGCAGAAGCCCCGTGAAGGTTCGCGACCTGTGGACCGAGCGGTGCAGCGGAAGCGCCTGGGCGGCGTCCTCGTCGACCGTGCCGACAAAGATGTCGAGGTCCTCGATCGCCTCGTGCAGCCCTGCGACGAGGCTCAGGTCCGCTCGTGACCGGTCGGAGACGACGACGGCGGCGGCGGGGCGCGCCATGAGACACAGCTCGACGAGGTGGCGCACGTCGAGCGGCCCGGTCGCGACGCGCGCGTTGACGTCGCGCTCGACGAGTGCCGAGGCGAGCGCGTGCAACGAGAGCCGGTTCGTGCCGTCCCCCGCGGGGGCGAGCAGGACGACCGCGGCCGAGGGGTGCTCGGCGACGCGCGTGGCCGCGGTCTTGCGGTCACGCAGGACTGCGAGCGCGGCGGCGTCGAACAGGCTGTGGGCGTCCTCCCCGGGGCGCGCGAGGACGGTGCGGGCGGCGAGCGCGGCGCGGGCGGGTGCGACGAGGTCGACCCACCACCGGTCGGCACCGTCGGCGAGGCCCGCCGTGAGGAGCCGGCGGCAGCGCGGGGCGTCGAGCGCGAGCGCGGCGTCGACGAGGGCGGTCACGGTCACCGGACCCAGGTGCTCGCCCGAGGGCGACTCGACGGCGATCGGGACGACGTTCGAGATCGCGGAGTGGACGTCGTCGAGCTCGGAAGCGGGGGTGTCGCGCGCGATCCGGGCCGCCTCGCCGGGGGCGACGCCGTCGAGCGTGAGCCTGCGCATCACCATGAGGCGTGCGACGTCGATCGCGCCGTATCGCCGGTGGGAGCCCGCGAGCCGCGAGGAGGGCCCCAGCCCGTAGCGTCGGTCCCACGTCCGCAGCGTCGCGGGCGCGACGCCGAGCCGTGCTGCGACGGCGGCGACGGTCAGTGCGGGGGCCCCTCGAGCGGCGGACGCCGCATCGTCAGGAGGGACCATGACTCGATTCTGCCCCGCTCGGCCCACGCCTCGCAGGAAGAGATGACACCCCGTCACCTTGAACTAGGTGCTTCCACCCAAAATGACCCTCCTGTGAATCGGTTCTGGCGCAGTTCTTGTCACAACTTGGTCACGCATAGCCTCTTGAACAACTTCTGGCGCGGTTGTAGTGTCAACGCACCGGTACGAACCCCGATCGCTCCGCGGCACACACCAGACCGTGAGGCGACCTAGCAAGGAGGCTCGGCGATGACGGAGATCTCACGGCTACCAGGCCCGGTTCTCGACCTGTGGGAGTGGCAGTACCAAGGCGCATGTCGAAGTGCCGACCCGACCTTGTTCTTCCACCCCGAGGGCGAGCGTGGTGCCGCACGCCGTCGTCGCGCCGAGGCCGCGAAGGCCGTGTGCGCGACGTGCCCCGTCATCAAGCAGTGCCTCGAGCAGTCCCTTGCCGTGCGCGAGCCCTACGGAGTGTGGGGCGGGCTGTCCGAGGATGAGCGAGCCGCGATGCTCGCCCGGCCCGTCCGCAAGGCGAGCTGAAGACCTCTCCCCCGCAAGAACCACGAGGCCCCCGACCCGTCCCCGTCGGGGGCCTCGTGGTGTCCGAGGGCGAGCGCCGCTCCCGACGCCGTCCGCCAGGTGACGGCTGCCTCCCGTCGACGTGCCCCAGTCGCTACCGTGTGCGCCGCACCGAAGTCGGACCGGGCACGAAGGGGACGAGCATGAACGAAGAGGTCTTGGCGCTTGCCGCGCACCCGGGGGTCCCGCGCTGGCGGCTGCGCCTCGCCGAGCTGGTCGAGTCACCACCGGTCACACGGGCCGTCATCGCGATCATCCTCGCGAACGCCGCCCTCATGGGCCTCGAGACCCACGAGCCGCTCATGGCAACCCACGGCGACCTCATCCACCTGCTCGACAAGATCTGTCTCGCGGTGTTCGTGGTCGAGCTCGTCGCGAAGCTCGTCGCCTACGGGCTCACGTTCTGGCGCAACGGCTGGCGCATCTTCGACTTCCTCGTCGTCGCGGTCGCCCTCGTCCCTGGCGCCGGGCCGTGGGCCGTGCTGCGTTCGCTGCGCGTCCTGCGCGTGCTGCGCCTGCTGACGATCGTCCCCTCGTTGCGCCGTGTGGTCGCGGCATTCCTGCACGCGATCCCCGGCCTCATGGGCGTGATCGCGGTCATGCTCATCATCTTCTACACCGGCGGGGTGCTCGCGACGACCCTGTACTCGCAGAGCTTCCCCGAGTTCTTCGGCGACCTGAGCAAGAGCCTGTACTCCCTCTTCCAGATCATGACGCTCGACTCGTGGCACTCCCAGATCGTGCGGCCCATGGTCGAGGCCGAGCCGTCCGCGGGCCCGTTCTTCCTCGTGTTCGTGGTCGTGACGAGCTTCACGGTGCTCAACCTGTTCATCGGGATCATCGTGACCGCGATGCAGGAGATGGCGGACGCGGAGAAGGAGGCCGAGGCGGCCAAGGCCGAGACGAAGGCCCGCAAGGAGGCCGAGCGCGCGGCCAAGGTGCACCGCGCGGCTCGCGAGCCTGAGCCCGGGCCCGTGCCCTCGGGGGCGGTCGGCGAGCAGGCGGCCGCAGGCGCGATCGCGGTCGCGGAGTCCTTGCGCACCGCGGACGGTGCGAGCACCGGGCAAGGCGCCGCGAGCATCGACGAGATCATCGCCCGCATGGAGCGTGACCTCGACTCGCTACGGACTCTCGCCGCGCGCCGCTGAGGACGCTCGGCACCGCGCCCTCTCGCGCCGACGACGACGCATGCCCGCACCCACCGACGACGACGAGCGGCGCCTCCCCGACGCCAAGGCGCCTCGCGCACCCGCCGACGACGGCGAGCGGCGCCTCCTCGACGCCGGGGCACCTCGCGCACCGGACGGGCACGACGAAGCCCCCGCACCGACGTGGTGCGAGGGCTTCGTCGCTGCTACGTCCCTACGCGTCGCGCAGGGGGCGCGTCACTTCGTGACGACCGCGAGGATGTCGCGCGCCGAGAGGATCAGGAGCTCCTCACCGTCGTACTTGACCTCGGTGCCGCCGTACTTCGAGTAGATGACCCGGTCGCCGACGGCGACGTCGAGCGGGACCCGGTTGCCGTTGTCGTCGATACGGCCGGGACCGATCGCCAGGACCTCACCCTCCTGGGGCTTCTCCTTGGCGGAGTCCGGGATGACCAGACCCGAGGCGGTCGTCTGCTCCGCCTCGACCGCCTTGACGACGATCCGGTCCTCGAGCGGCTTGATGGAGACCGACACAGCGGACCTCCCCTTCGCGTGTGAATGGACTTACTGGGGACATGGAGCGCGGCCGCACCCGTCGCCGTCGCGGTGCCGACAGGTGGTCCGTGCACGTGCCCTCCTGAGGAGGGCCCGCGACAAATCTATGCCGCGCATTAGCACTCGGTCAAGGTGAGTGCCAACCACAGCGCACGTGTCCGCCCCGTGCGACCACGCTGCCCGCACAGGCGCTCCGTGCAAGGATCTGGCGCATGGATGCGAGCGGTCTCAGCAAGCTGCTCAGCCCGCAGGGCTGGGCGCTCCTCGGGGCGCTCCCGCCGTACCACCCGGACGCCGCGATGGCGATCTCCGAGCGGCTGCGCTCGGAAGGCTTCGACGCCGAGCTCGTCGCCGCCGCGCTCACCCAGTCGCGGCTGCGCGCGAAGGCCCGCGAGAAGTTCGGCGACTTCGCCGACGGCATGCTCTTCACCCCCGAAGGGCTCGAGCAGGCGACCCGCCTCACGGTCGCGGCCCACCACGCGGGCCGGTTCCGGCAGGCCGGCTCGACGCGCGTCGCGGACCTCACGTGCGGGATCGGGGCCGACTCGCTCGCGATCGCCGGGATGGGCATCGCCGTGCTCGCGAGCGAGATCGACGAGCTCACCGCAGCGCTCGCGACGGTCAACCTGCGCCACTTCGAGCACGCCGAGGTGCGGCACGGCGACGGCCTCGCGCTCGACCTCGAGGCCGAGGGGGTCGATGCAGTGTTCGCCGACCCCGCGCGACGCACCCGCTCGGGCTCGCGCCGCCACGACCCGCGCGCGTACGCCCCGCCGCTCGACGACGTGCTCGCAGTCCGCGAGCGCGTGCCCGCGCTCGGGGTCAAGGTCGGCCCTGGGATCCCGCACACCGCGGTCCCCGAGGACGCCGAGGCGCCGTGGGTCTCGGTCGACGGGACCGTGGTCGAGGCCGGGCTGTGGTTCGGCCCGCTCGCCCCCGAAGGACCTGGGCGCTCCGCGCTCGTGCTGCACGGGGACACCGCGCGCACGCTCGCAGGGGACGGCGCACGCGGGGGCGTCGGGCCCCTCGCGGGCTACCTCTACGAGCCCGACGGCGCGGTGATCCGCGCAGGGCTCGTCGGGACCCTCGCGACGCACCTCGAGGGCCACCTGCTCGACCCGACGATCGCGTACGTGACGTGCGAGGCGCCGTCGTCGGCGGGAGAAGGCCTTGCGGCGGGATACCGCGTGCTCGACTCGATGCCGTTCAACGTCAAGCGGCTGCGCGCCTACCTGCGCGAGCGCGGCGTGGGGCGCATCACCGTCAAGAAGCGCGGCACGGCCGTGACGCCCGAACAGCTGCGCTCCCAGCTCGCGCTGCGCGGCGAGGGATCGGCGACACTGGTCCTGACCCGGATCGCGGGCGCCCAGCACGTCCTCGTCGTGGAGGCACTGTGAGCACACTGCCGTTCGCCCAGTCGTCCCGCTCGACCCTCGGCATCGAGTGGGAGCTCGCCTTCGTCGACGCCGACTCGGGCGACCTGCGCCAGGTCGCCGACACGGTCCTGCCCGCGGTCTCGGGGGCACACGGGGGCGATCACCCCAACATCCACCCCGAGCTGCTGCTCAACACGATCGAGATCGTCTCCGAGCCGCGCCGCACCGTGGCCGAGGCGGCGGGCGACCTCGAGCGCACGATCGAGGCGATCCGCGCGGTGACCGACCCGCTGCGCGTCGAGCTCATGGGCGGCGGGGCGCACCCCTTCGCACGGTGGACCGAGCAGAAGGTCACCGACAAGCAGCGCTACGCGACACTCATCGAGCGCACCCAGTGGTGGGGGCGGCAGATGCTCATCTACGGCGTGCACGTGCACGTGGGGATCGAGTCGCGTGACAAGGTCCTGCCGATCTGGCGCTCGATGCTCACGATGTTCGGGCACCTGCAGGCGCTGTCCGCCTCGAGCCCGTACTGGGCGGGCCACGACACGGGCTACGCCTCGAACCGCGCGCTGATGTTCCAGCAGCTGCCGACCGCGGGCCTGGGCTGGCAGTTCGAGGAGTGGTCCCAGCTCGAGCAGTACGTGCGGGACATGCGGCACACGGGGGTGATCGAGCAGTTCGACGAGGTGCGCTGGGACGTACGCCCCGCGCCCAGGCTCGGCACGCTCGAGATGCGGATCACGGACGGCGCGACGAACCTGCTCGAGCTGCGCGCGATCACCGCGCTCACGCACTGCCTCGTCGAGCACTTCTCGACGATGCTCGACGAGGGGCGCGAGCCGCCCACGATGCCCGCGTGGTTCGTCCAGGAGAACAAGTGGCGCTCGGCGCGCTACGGGATGGACGCGATCCTCATCCTCGACCGCTCGGGCGCAGAGCAGCTCGTGACCGAGTCGGTCGAGGGCTGGCTCGAGACGCTCGCGCCCGTCGCCGAGCGGCTCGGGTGCGCCGAGGACCTCGACGCGGTGCGGGTGATCCTGCGCCGGGGGGCGTCCTACCAGCGTCAGCGGGCCGCGGCGCGGCGGGCGGGCGGGGATCTCGTGCCCGTCGTCGAGTCGATGGTCGCGGAGATGCGGGCCGGCAAGCCGGTCTGACCTCACCGCGAGGGCTCCGCTGATTCAGCATCGCCCACTAGTTGACATTGCCTACTAGCGGCCATAACCTGCTTGTATGGCACAGGCACGGGACCCGCAGATGCTCAAGGGCATCCTCCCCCTGCTCGTGATCGCGCTGCTGAGCGAGCACGAGTCCTACGGGTACGAGCTCGTGCAACGCCTCCAGGACGCGGGGCTCGCCGACATCACGACCGGGACCGTCTACCCCGCACTGACCCGCCTCGAGCGCGAGGGGCTCATCTCCTCGCGGCTCGTCGCCTCGCCGTCCGGCCCCGCGCGCAAGTACTACGTCCCGACCGAGGCCGGCACGACGCATCTGCACGCCTCCGCGGCCGGCTGGCGCGCGCTCGCCGCGACCGTCGAGACGGTCCTCGCCCGCGTCCTTCCCGACCCGTCCGCCCCGAGCACCCAGGAGCGACCATGACGACCCGACTTCCCCTGCGCGACCGGCTGCACATCGAGGCATACCTCGCGAAGTTCGCGTGGCCCATGCAGGACTACCCGCACCGGGAGTACAAGCAGATCAAGGCCGAGCTGCGCGCGAGCCTGCGCACGGCCGCAGCCGACGTCGGCACGAAGCGGGCGATCGCCGACCTTGGCAGCCCCTTCGCGCTCGCCGACCAGTACCGCGAGAACCTCGGGCGCAAGCTCCCCCGCTGGACCGCAGGCGGCGTCGCCGCGGCGCTCACGGTCGGCGCGCTGGTCTACCTCGCCATGGCCTACGTGCTCGGCTCGCTCTCCACGCTCGAGGCGACCGGCGCCTCCGAGGCCGAGATCTGGCTCTACGGCAGCCCCGTGCGCGTCGTGCACTCCGAGGACCTCATCGGGGTCGAGAGCACCGTGAGCTGGGCCTCGCTGTCGATCTACGCGGGCGCGGGGGCCGTCGCCTTCTTGCTCGCCTCGCGCTTCTGGCGCGCCTTCGGCGGCTGATCAGAGCGTCACGAGCTCGAGCGGCATCGAGGAGTCGACCGGCAGCTCGAGCGGCGAGGGCGCGACCCCGCGACGCACGGCCGCAGCGCCGAGGGCCGCGATCATCGCCCCGTTGTCGGTGCAGAAGCGCAGCGGGGGGATGCGCAGCGTGACGCCCGCGGCGGCGCACCGCTCGGCGGCGAGCTCGCGCAGCTGGGAGTTGGCCGAGAAGCCACCCCCGACCACGAGCGTGTCGATGCCCTCGCGCTCGCACGCCGCGATCGTCTTGGCGACGAGCACGTCGGCCACGGCGTCGGCGAAGGACGCCGCGACGTCCGCGAGCGGGACCTCCTCGCCCGCGTCCTCGCGCGCCTCGACCCAGCGGGCCACGGCCGTCTTGAGCCCCGAGAAGGAGAAGTCGTAGGCGTGCCGCTCCTGGTCCTTGGCGGCCGTGAGCCCGCGCGGGAAGCGGATCGCTCTCGGGTCGCCCTCCCGCGCGAGGCGGTCGACGTGCGGGCCGCCCGGGTAGGGCAGCCCGAGGAGCCGGCCGACCTTGTCGAAGGCCTCCCCCGCGGCGTCGTCGAGCGTCGAGCCGAGCTCGGTCACGCCCGTGACGACGTCCTCGACGCGCAGCAGGGTCGTGTGCCCGCCCGAGACGACGAGCGCCATGAGCCGGACCGGGAAGAGCCCGTGGACGAGCTCGCCGACCGCAGCGGGGCCGATCACGTGGTTGACCCCGTAGAGCGGGACGTCGAGAGCGACCGCGAGCGCCTTCGCGGCCGAGGCGCCCACCGTGAGCGGGCCCACGAGGCCGGGCCCCGCGGTCACGGCGATCGCGTCGACGTCCTCGAGGCTCGCGCCTGCGTCCTCGAGCGCGCGGCGCAGCGTGGGACCCATCGCCTCGAGGTGCGCGCGCGAGGCGATCTCGGGGATGATCCCGCCGAAGCGCGCGTGCTCGTCCACCGAGCTCGCGACCGCCTCGCCGACAAGCTCGGAACGGTCCGGGTGGGCGCGGACGAGGGCGACGCCCGTCTCGTCGCACGAGGTCTCGATGCCGAGCACGAGGGGGGCCGAGGTCATGCGTCCAGGGTAGGGGCGCAGCGAGGGTGAGCGAGGACACACCCCTGAGCGGGAACGACGCCAAGGTAGTTGACCGTTCAACGGGTATGAGCATCATGACCTCGACGACGCCGTTCGTCCTCGACCCGACCGCCCAGGACGCCCTGTTCCGCACCGCGCGCACCGCGCGCGTGTGGGACGACGCACCCGTGAGCGACGAGCACCTCGAGAGCGTCTACGACCTGTGCCGCTGGGGCCCGACCGCGCTCAACACCTCGCCGCTGCGCCTCCTGCGCGTCACGAGCACGCAGGCGCGCGAGCGCCTCGCGAGCCACCTCGCCGAGGGCAACCGCGAGCGCACGCTTACCGCGCCGCTCACGCTCGTGGTCGCGGCCGACACCGACTTCCACGCGCACATGGACCGCCTCGTGCCCCACTGGCCCGGGGCCGCCGAGCACTTCACGGACGAGGACGTGCGCGCCGCGATGGCGCGTGACAACGCGTTCCTCCAGGCCGGCTACCTCATCGTGGCGCTGCGTGCGAGCGGCCTCGAGGTCGGCCCGATGGGCATCGCGGACCCCGCGGGCCTCGACGCCGACCTCCTCGCGGGCACCTCGTGGCGCTCGCTCCTGGTCGTCAACGCGGGCTGGCCCGCGGCCGACAACGGCGCCCACCCGCGCGCCCCGCGGCTCGAGCCGAACGAGGTCATCCGCGCCGCGTGAGCAAGCTCCCCCGGCGCCCTGTCCCCTCGGGCGCCGGGGGTCCCTCGCTCAGCGCTCACCGCGCAGCACGAGTCGCATCGTGAGCGCGTCGACGTTCTCCGGCTGGTAGTAGCGTCGGCGCAGCCCGAGCCGCACGAACCCCGCCCGCTCGTACATCCCGATCGCGGCGTCGTTGTCGACGCGCACCTCGAGGAACACCTGCTCGGTGCCGCGCGCACGCTCGTGCTCGAGGAGCGCCTCGAGGAGCATGCGGCCGAACCCGCGCCCCTGATGGTCCGAAGCGACGCCGATCGTCATGACCTGGGCGTCCTGCCCGTCGAACCACGTGCCCGCGTAGCCCACGAGGAGCCCGTCACTCGCGTCCCGCGAGGGGACCGTGAGCGCGACGTAGAAGCGGTGCGGCCCCGTGAGCTCCTCGCGCAGCATCCACTGCGACCACGCGCCCTCGCCGAACAGCTCGCGCTCGAGCTCGAGGACCCGCGGCAGGTCCGCGAGGGTCAGTGGGCGCAGGCTCGCGGTCATGCGGTCGCGCGCTTGCGTCCCGCCGCTGGTGTCACGTCGGGGCGGCGCAGGTACAGCGGCTCGGCGGGCTGGTCCGCACCGCGGCTCGCCCGCGTGATCGCGAGCCGCGCGAGCACGGCCGGGTCGGGCACGAGCGGACCGCGCGCCTCGGGGAAGACCTCGGGGTAGAGCGCGGCACCCGCCCCGACGACGACGGCGCCCGCAGCACGTTCCGCGACGACGTCCGGCTTGTCGACGAACGGCCCCGCGACGGCCACGACGTCGCCGTCAGCGACGCGGAACCTCGCGGCATACACCTCGCGCCGGCGCGCGTCGGTCACGACGAGCACCTCGCTTGCCCTCCCAGCCCCCGCGAGGTCCCCGCCCGAGGCGGCGTCGTCGGCGGGCACGGCACCTCGCGAGGCTGAGGCGGCGTCGTCGGCGAGCAGGACCTGCGCCGCGAGCGCGTCGAGCGCGCTGACCCCGTGCAGCGGCACCTCGCGCGCGAGGGCGATCATGCGAGCCGTGACGAGGCCCGCGCGCAGGCCCGTGAATGGTGCGGGGCCGGTCCCCGCGACGACGGCCACGAGGTCCGCGGGCGCGAGCCCGGCCTCGGCAAGCACGTCGCGCACCATGGGAGCGAGCAGCTCGGCGTGCTCGCGCTGGGAGTCGACGCGTCGTGCGGCGAGCAGGGCGCCGTCGTCGTCGCAGAGGCTGACGGCCACCGCCGCCGAGGTGTCGATCGCAAGCACTGCCACGCCCGACAGTGTCCCACGCACGCCTCGCCTCGATCGCGAGCCCCGCGCGCTCGGGCGCCCGGCGTGGCCGCCTCCGGGACGGTCAGTGCGGGAGCTCGACCCCGGCCCAGCGCTCGCCGACCGCGCGCACCGTGACGTGCCGCGGGCCGAGGTCGGCAGCCTCAGGGTCGGCGACCTCGCCCTGCGGACGCTCGATCGTGATCTCGAGGCGGTCCTCGGCGAGCACCTCGGCAAGACCCTCGCCCCACTCGACCACGGTCACCGACTCCTCGAGGCTCGCGTCGAGGTCGAGTGCCTCGAGGTCGTCGAGCGACTCGAGCCGGTAGGCGTCGACGTGCACGAGCGGCGGGCCGTCACCGAGCGGCGGGTGCACACGCGCGATGATGAAGGTCGGGCTCGCGACCTGACCGCGCACCCCGAGCCCCTCGCCGAGGCCCTGCGTGAGGGTCGTCTTGCCGGCCCCGAGCGGCCCCGTGAGCAGCACGAGGTCGCCCGCGCGCAAGACCCCCGCGAGCGCCCGCCCGAAGTCGCGAGCAGCCTCGGCGTCGGCGAGCACGACCTCGACGGCTGCCCCGCTCACTCGGCGGCCCCCTCGCCCACGTAGTGGCGCGGGACGCGCGCGCCGAGGCGCGTGACGATCTCGTACGAGATGGTCCCCGCGGCCTCGGCCCAGTCCTGCGCGGTCGGGCCGCCGTCCGCGCCCGTGCCGAACAGCTCGACCCGCGCGCCCGCCTGCTCGCTCGCGCCCGGCCCGAGGTCCACGACGAGCTGATCCATGCACACCCGACCCGCGATCGCGAGGCGCCGCCCCCCGACGCGCACGGGCGCACCGAGGCGGCCGTCGGTCCCCGAGCAGTGCCGCGGGACGCCGTCGGCGTACCCGAGCGGCACGACCCCGACCACGGTGTCCCCGGGGGTGACGTACTGGTGCGCGTAGGACAAGCCGTGCCCGCCGGGCAGCGGTTTGACGGTCGCGAGCTCGGCCTCGAGCGTCATCGCGGGCACGAGCCCGAGGTCTTCGGAGGTCTTGAGGTCCGGGATGGGCGAGAGCCCGTAGACGGCGATCCCGGGGCGCACGAGGTCGTAGTGCACGCCCGGGTTGGTGAGCGTCGCAGCCGAGTTGGCCAGGTGCCGCACCTCGAGCCGTGCCCCGGCCCCCTCGACAGCCTCGACCGCGCGTGCGAACTCCGCGGCCTGCCCGAGCACGGTCGGATGGGACGGCGCGTCGGCGAACGCGAAGTGGGAGAACACCCCGACGACGGCGAGCGCGCCCTCGGCCTGCGCGCGCATCACCGCACGGAGCACCTCGGGCAGCTGGGCGGGCGTGAGGCCGTTGCGCCCCAGGCCCGTGTCGACCTTGAGGTGCACGCGCGCCGTGCGGCCCGCCTCGCGCGCGGCGGTCACGAGCGCCTCGACGTTCCAGGGTGCGGCGACCGCGACGTCGACGTCGGCCTCGACCGCCTCCCGCAGGGGAGCACCGGGGGCGTAGAGCCACGTGAGGATCCGCCCCGTGTCCCCCGCGGCGCGCAGTTCGATCGCCTCGACCACCTGGGCCGCACCGAGCCACGTCGCCCCGCCGCGGCGGGCCGCGCGCGCGGCAGGCACGAGCCCGTGCCCATAGCCGTCGGCCTTGACCACGGCCATGACCTGCGCGGAGGTCCCGGCATCGAGCGTGCGCACGTTCGCGGCGATCGCGTCGAGGTCGATCACGGCGCGGGCGGGATAGGTCTGCACAGGCCAATCCTCGCACCCGAGCCGCGCGCCGCGCTGGTGATCGCCTCGGGTGCGGGCTGAGCGTCAGTCCGTCGCGACGAGGCGGTCGGCACGGTCGCGCGTCGTCGCGACGAGGCGAGCATTCGCCTCGTCGGACCCGAGCACCCACTCGCGCGCGAAGCCCGGCTCCTTGCCCGTCGCGATGTGCCGCGCGATGAGTCGCTCGATGCGGACGTCGTCGTCGATCTCGCAGAACCAGGTCTCGTCGAGCAGCTCGCGCACGGGACCGAAACCCGCCTCGTCGCACAGCAGGTAGTTGCCCTCGACGATCACGAGCGGCGTCGTCGCGGGCACCTCGATCGCGCCGGTGACCCCGTGGCGCAGGTCGCGGCGGTACTCGGGAGCCCACACGGTCTCCTCGCTCGCGCGCAGCCGGTGCAGGAGCGCGACGAACCCCGCGGCGTCGAAGGTGTCGGGGGCGCCCTTGCGGTCGGCGCGCCCGAGACGCTCGAGGGTCGCCTGAGCGAGGTGGAACCCGTCCATCGGGACGACGACGGCGTCCGCCCCGAGCGCGTCCGCGACACGCGCCGCGAGGGTCGACTTGCCCGCTCCCGGTGGCCCCGCGATGCCCAGGAGCGTGCGACCTGGCCGTGCCGCGAGCTCGCGAGCCCGCTCGAGCGCGTGCGCGGGCGCGATCGGGACCTCGCTCATGCCGTGCGACCCACGAGTGCGGCGACGACGCGCGGGACATGGTCCGCGACCTGCGCCGCGACGACGGGCCCGCCCCCGCTCGCGGCACGCGCCGCCAGTCCGCACACGCTCGCGGCGACCGCGGCGAGCCGCGCTGGCAGGTCTGGGTCGCTCGGGACCTGGTCGGCGCGCCCCGCGAGGAGCGTGCCGAGCACCCCCGCGAGCACGTCCCCGGCTCCCGCGGTCGCGAGCCACGGCGTCGCCTCGGCCTGCGTGAGAACACCTCCCGGCCCGACGACGACAGTCACCGCACCCTTGAGCAGGACGGTCGCCCCCGTGCGCTCGTGCGCGGCGCGCGCCCAGCGCAGCGGCTCGGCCTCGACCTGCGCGCGGTCGACAACGACCCCGCGCGTGCCGAGCAGCGCAGCGAGCTCGCCCGCATGGGGCGTGAGGACGACGTGCGCGGGCATGCGCACGTGCGAGCGACCCACGACGGGCAGCGCACCTGCGTCGACCACGAGCGGCACGCGCTCGCCGAAGGCGCGACGCAGGGCAGGCTCGAGGCGGACGTCGTCGTCGGACGTGCCGGGTCCCACGACCCACGCCTGGACGCGGCCGCGTGCCGTGACGACCTCGGGGCGGACCGCGAGCACGTGGCTCGCGACGTTCGCGGGCCCGTCGAGACGGACCATGCCCGCTCCCGCGAGCGCAGCCGCGTGGCACGTCAGGACCCCCGCGCCGGGATACGTCGCCGAGCCCGCGAGCACACCGACCACGCCGCGCGTGTACTTGTGGTCGCGTGGCCCCGGTGCGGGCCACTCGGCCGCGAGCTCGCGCGCCTCGAGGCGGCGCACCGCAGCGGCCACGGGGTCGAGCGAGAGCCCGATGTCGACGAGGTCGACGCGCCCCGCGAGGTGCGCGGCGGGCGGGAGCAGAAGGCCGGGTTTGACGGCCCCGAAGGTCACGGTGCGGTCCGCGCGCAGGACGGGACCGGGCAACGCGCCGTCGTCGACCCCGATCCCGCTCGGGACGTCGACCGCGAGGACGGGCGGCCCAGCGGCGGGGCGAGGGTCGCTCGCGACGAGGCTCGTGACGACGTCCGCGGCGGGCGGGCGCAACGCGCCGCGCGAGCCGATCCCGGTCAGGGCGTCGAGCACGAGGTCGGCTGCCCACACGCGGCTCGCGAGGTCCGCGACGCTCGCAGGCAGCACGTGACCGCCCGCACGGCGCAGCGCCGCAAGGCCCCCCTCGTGCGCACCGTCGGTCGCGAGGAACGCCGTCGTGCGCACACCGCGCCGGGCGAGCAACGCGAGCGCGTGCAGAGAGTCACCGCCGTTGTTGCCCGTGCCCACGAGCGCGACGACGTGCGCACCGCGCAACCTGCCGCGACGCTCGCGGAGCACCTGCACGCACCGGCCCGCGAGCGCGGTCGCGGCACGCTCCATGAGGCTCCCCGCGAAGGCCGTCTCACGCGCGAGGAGAGGCTCCTCGGCGGAACGCACCTGCTCGGCGGTGAAGGCGTGGATCACGGTGCCCATTGTGCTCTGCCGCGCGGCCCGCGCGCGGGGACCCTCGCGCAGGTGACGTTGCGGGCAGAGCGCGGCGACGCGCCGTCGTCAGCAGGTCGGATCGATTCGACCTGAGGTAACGTCGCACGCATGCGACTCGGACTGTTCATCCCGCAAGGCTGGCGCTTCGACCTCGTCGGGATCCCCCCGGCCGAGCAGTGGGCCACGATGAACGGCCTCGCGCAGCGCGCCGACGAGGGCTCGACGTTCGAGTCGATCTGGGTCTACGACCACTTCCACACCACGCCCGAGCCCTCGCACGAGGCGACCCACGAGGCGTGGACCCTCATGGCGGCCTTCGCCGCGAGCACCTCGCGCGTACGCCTCGGGCAGATGTGCACGTGCATGGGCTACCGCAACCCCGCCTACCTCGCGAAGGTCGCCGCGACGGTCGACCACGTCTCGGGCGGGCGCGTCGAGATGGGCATCGGCGCGGGCTGGTACGAGCACGAGTGGCGCGCCTACGGCTACGGCTTCCCCGAGGTGGGCCCGCGCATCACGGCCCTCGCCGAGGGCGTTCAGATCATGAAGCAGGCCTGGGAGACCGGCGAGGCGACCTTCTCCGGGAAGATCTTCGAGGTCGACGGCGCGATCGTCGAGCCGCGTCCACTCCAGCCCGGCGGCATCCCGCTGTGGATCGCCGGGGGTGGCGAGAAGCGCACGCTGCGCTTCGTGGCCCGCTGGGGCCAGTACGCGAACATCGCGGGCGACCCCGAGGGTTTCGCGCACAAGTCGGCGATCCTCGAGC
>JAJUHG010000034.1 GCA_029267995.1 Micrococcales bacterium | reverse complement strand
GCCATGCCCGCCCGGTACTGCGAGGTCCACCACCTCGACTGGTGGGACGCCGACCACGGCCACACCGACGTCTCGCGCGGGGTGCTCGTGTGCGTGTTCCACCACCACGAGCTGCACCGCCACCACCTCGACCTCGTGCGGGTCGAAGCCACCGGCCCGCCGGGCAAGCGACACACAAGACCACCTGCGATCCGGCGCGCGGGACCCGACCCGAACGATCAGGAAGGGCCCACCCCACAAGGCCGCGCCGGTCCGGCAGCCCAGGAGCATCCCCCGCAAGACCTCCTCGGGCGTGCCGACGCCCTCGAGCCAGGAAGAGCGAGGTACCGGACCGTGCCCCGGGCCACGACGCGCACGCAACGTGAGGAGGCACGACGAGCTCGCTTGCTTGCCGACGCCCGCAGCCGCCGCCGAGGGCGTCAGGGCGATCAGAGTGCTCCGGGCGATCAGGGTGCGCCGGGCGAGCGGGGCGAGCCGGGCGAGCGGGGCGATCAGGGCGCGCCGGGCGAGCGGGGCGAGCGGGAGCGAGCACCCGATACCGCCTAGAGAGGGCCGCGCTGGGGTGCGCCTCCGCGGGCTGGATGGAAGCGTCGGGTCGCCGGACGGAGTCTCGGCCAGGCCGCTCGACGGGGCCCCGGCTAGGTCGAGCTGGGTGGCGCGAGCGAAGCATCACCTTGCGCCTGCACGGTCGCTTCCTGCTGCGCATCCTGCTGCGCAAGCTCCCCAGCGACGAGGTCACGCGCCTCGTCGCGGACCGAGCGGAACCAGATTGCGAGCGCGAACCCCCCGAAGATCCACCACTGGAGCGCGTACATCAGGTTCCGCCACGCAAGACCCGAACCAGGGAGCGCGGGCGGGCCGAGCGCGAGGATCGGCGTACTGGGCTCGGGCTCGGACTGGACCAGGTAGCCCGTGTAGATCGGCGTCCCCCATGCGCTCGCGAGCTGCGCCATCGAGATCGCGTCGGTGTGGCCCTCAGGCAGCGGTGAACCGTCCGACGCGCGCCCGTCCCCCGCGGCCTCACCGACCTGCAGGTAGCCCGTGACGCTCGTCTCGCCGCTCGGTGCGGGCGGGAGCTCGACCTCGGCGGACGGGACCCAGCCCCGCACGACGGCGAGCACGGGGGCGTCGTCGGCGGACTCGCTCGCAAGGCTCACGCCGTCGTCGAGGACGCGCAGCTCGGCGAGCACGAGGAACCCGGTCTCGCCGTCACGGACCCGGCCGTCCACGAGGAGCTCGACGCCCGTGAACTCGCCCCGCACCATCACCCGACGCCCCACGAAGTCACCCGAGAACGTCTGGCCGGGCGTGAGCAGCTCGCCGATCGGCACCGGCGGAGCACCGAGGACGGCCTGGCGGGCCTCCTCGGCGGCCTGCGCGCCACGCAGCTCGGCGCGGTCCAGCTGCCACGAACCGAGCAGCCCGCACGCGACCGCGGCGAGCGTCAGGAGCACGAGGAGCGTGAGCATCCGGCCCGTCGCCGCGACCCGCCAGAACGCTCGCGCGTTCACGGGAGGATGCTGCTCGGCCACGCCAGCACGCTACCCCGCCGTACGTCGCACCCTCACCACACGTCAGCACCCCGCGGGCGGGCAGTGCGGCACGCCCAGGCCCCCGCGTCCTGCGCCCGAGCCGCTGCGCACCCGTGCCGCGCGAGCGGTGCCCCGCAGTGGCAAGCGCGCGTGTGATCTGCATCATCGGTCGGAAGTCCCACACGGGCGAAGCGTGGCAGGGTGAGGATGACCAAGACGCCGTCGCCCGTCGGAGGGGCGCGGCCAGGGAACCCGAGGAGCGCCATGTCCGCTACCGCCCAGGCCACGACCTGGAAGTCCCGCCCCCAGCAGACCGTCTCGACCGAGACCCTCGAACGCATCGACAAGTTCTGGCGCGCCGCGAACTACCTCTCGGTCGGACAGATCTACCTGCTCGACAACCCGCTGCTGCGCGAAGAGCTCCGCGCCGAGCACGTCAAGCCGCGGCTGCTCGGCCACTGGGGGACGACCCCCGGGCTGAACTTCCTGTACGCGCACCTCAACCGGGTCATCAAGGAGCGCGCCCAGTCGACGATCTACATCACCGGACCGGGCCACGGCGGGCCCGGCCTCGTCGCTGGCGCGTACCTCGACGGGACGTACAGCGAGGTGTACCCCGACATCACGCAGGACACCGAAGGGGTGCGCCGGCTGTTCCGGCAGTTCTCCTTCCCCGGCGGGATCCCGAGCCACGTCGCACCCGAGACGCCCGGGTCGATCCACGAGGGAGGCGAGCTCGGCTACTCCCTCTCGCACGCCTACGGGGCCGCGTTCGACAACCCCGAGCTGCTCGTGGCCGCCGTCGTCGGCGACGGCGAGGCCGAGACCGGGCCGCTCGCGACCAGCTGGCACTCCAACAAGTTCCTCAACCCCGCGACCGACGGCGTCGTCCTGCCGATCCTGCACCTCAACGGGTACAAGATCGCCAACCCGACGGTGCTCGCGCGGATCCCCGAGGAGGAGCTGCTCGCCCTCATGCGCGGGTACGGGCACGAGCCGCACCTGTTCACGGGCGGCTTCGACGACGAGGACCCGATCGCCACGCACCGCCGCTTCGCCGCGCTGCTCGACGACGTCCTCGACAAGATCGCCGCGATCAAGGCGCGGGCCGCCGAGGGTGACACCTCGCGCCCGACGTGGCCCATGATCATCCTGCGCACCCCGAAGGGTTGGACGTGCCCGCCGGTCGTGGACGGCAAGCGTGTCGAGGACTCGTGGCGCGCGCACCAGGTGCCGCTCGCCGAGGCCCGCGACACCCCCGAGCACCTCGAGGTGCTGCGCGGCTGGCTCGCCTCCTACCGGCCTGGTGAGCTCTTCGACGACGACGGCGCCGTGAGGGGTGACGTGACCGCGATCGTCCCCGAGGGGTGGTTGCGGATGAGCGACAACCCGCACGCGAACGGTGGCGTCCTGCTGCGCGACCTGCGCCTGCCCGACGTGCGCGACTTCGCGGTCGAGGTGCCCGCCCCGGGCGGGGCGGTCGCCGAGTCGACGCGCGTGCTCGGGCAGTGGCTCACCGAGGTCGTGCGACGCAACCCCAGCAACTTCCGCATCTTCGGGCCCGACGAGACCGCGTCCAACCGGCTCCAGGCCGTGTACGACGCGACGAGCAAGCAGTGGGTCGCCGAGTACCTCGACACCGACGATGACGACCACCTCGCCCCGCACGGCCAGGTCGTCGAGATGCTGTCCGAGCACCAGTGCCAGGGCTGGCTCGAGGGCTACCTGCTCACGGGCCGCCACGGGCTGTTCAGCTGCTACGAGGCGTTCATCCACATCGTCGACTCGATGTTCAACCAGCACGCCAAGTGGCTCAAGGTCACGCGCGAGATCCCGTGGCGGCGGCCCGTCGCGAGCCTCAACTACCTGCTGTCGAGCCACGTGTGGCGCCAGGACCACAACGGCTTCTCGCACCAGGACCCGGGCTTCATCGACCACGTCGTGAACAAGAAGGCCGAGATCGTGCGGGTCTACCTCCCGCCGGACGCCAACACCCTCCTGGTGACCTACGACCACGCCCTGCGCAGCCGCAACCTCGTGAACGTCGTGGTCGCCGGCAAGCAGCCCGCCCCGTGCTTCCTGACGATGGACGAGGCCGTCGCGCACTGCGCGCGCGGGGTCGGCATCTGGGAGTGGGCCGGCACGGAGGGGCGCGGGGAGGACCCCGACGTCGTCCTCGCGTGCGCGGGGGACGTGCCCACGCTCGAGGTGCTCGCGGCTGCGGACCTGCTGCGCCGCCACCTGCCCGAGCTCAAGGTGCGCGTCGTGAACGTCGTCGACCTCATGCGCCTGCAGGACGAGCGTGAGCACCCGCACGGCATGTCCGACCGGGACTTCGACACGATCTTCACGGCCGACAAGCCGATCATCTTCGCGTACCACGGCTACCCGTGGCTCATCCACCGCCTCACCTACCGCCGCAACGGGCACGCGAACCTGCACGTGCGCGGGTACAAGGAGGAGGGCACGACGACGACGCCGTTCGACATGGTCATGCTCAACGACCTCGACCGGTACCACCTCGTGATGGACGTGATCGACCGCGTGCCCTCGCTCGGGGCGCGCGCCGCGGAGCTGCGCCAGGAGATGATGGACGCCCGGCTGCGTGCGCGCCAGTACACCCGCGACCACGGCGAGGACATCCCCGAGGTCGCGCAGTGGGTGTGGCCCGACGCCGGCGAGACCGCGACCGAGGTCGGCGGCCCCCAGACCACGACGCTCAGCACCGGAGGAGACAACGAATGAGCACCCGGTCCGTCTACGTCTCGGCCCCGGAGGGCGAGACGGGCAAGTCCACGGTCGCGCTCGGGCTGCTCGACCTGCTCACCCGCCGCGTGCAGCGCGTCGGGGTGTTCCGGCCGATCGCGCGCAGCACCGACCAGCGTGACTACGTGCTCGAGCTGCTGCTCGGGCACGACGGCGTGGACCTGCCCTATGAGGACTGCGTCGGGGTGACCTACGAGGACGTGCACGCCGACCAGGAGGCCGCGCTCGCGACGATCGTCTCGCGCTTCCACGCGATGGCGCGCCAGTGCGACGCCGTCGTCGTGGTCGGTTCGGACTACACCGACGTCGCGGGCGCGACCGAGCTGTCGTTCAACGCGCGCGTCGCGGCGAACCTCGGCTCGCCCGTGCTGCTCGTCGTCTCGGGCAACGCGCGCACCCCGAACGAGGTCAAGCACGCGGTCGACGTCGCGCTCGGCGAGCTCGCGGCGCACCACGCCCAGACGATCGGCGTGATCGCGAACCGGTGCACGAGCGACCCGATCGAGGTGCGCCGCGCGCTCGAGGGTCCCGTGCCAGCGTGGTCGCTGCCCGAGGAGCCGTTCCTCGTCGCCCCGACGGTCGGCGCACTCATGGAGGCCGTCGGCGGGCGGCTCGCGATGGGTGACCCCGAGCTGCTCTCGCGCGAGGTGCTCGAGGTGCTCATCGGCGCGATGTCGGTCGAGCACCTGCTCCCGCGGCTGTCCGACGGCGCGGTCGTGATCGCGCCCGGGGACCGCAGCGACGTCCTGCTCGGGCTCGTCATGGCGCACGCCTCGGTCGGGGCGCCCTCGCTCGCAGGCGTCGTCCTCAACGGCGGGTTCTACCCCCCGCCCGCGGTCGCACGCCTCGTCGAGGGCCTCGGACAGCGCCTGCCGATCATCCGCACCGACCTGGGCACCTTTCGCACCGCGAGCGCCGCGGCGCAGGCGCGCGGTCGGCTCACGGCTGACTCGCAGCGCAAGGTCGACACCGCGCTCGCGCTGTTCGAGAAGCACGTCGACGGCGAGGCGCTCCTCGCGGCGCTCGACGTGCCGCGCGTCGAGGTCGTGACCCCCCTGATGTTCGAGTACGGGCTGCTCGACCGGGCGCGCTCGGACCGCAAGCACGTCGTGCTGCCCGAGGGCAAGGACGACCGGATCCTGCGCGCGGCGTTCACGCTCCTGCAGCGCGAGGTCGCGGACCTGACGATCCTCGGCGAGGAGGACGCGATCCGGGCCCGCGCGACCGAGCTGGGCCTCGACCTGTCGGCCGCGAAGGTCATCGACCCGAAGGCCTCGAGCGAGCTCTCCGAGCACTTCGCGCACGAGTACGCGCGGCTGCGCGCGCACAAGGGCATGACGGTCGACCGGGCGCGCGAGATCGTGTCCTCGGTGTCCTACTTCGGCACGATGATGGTCCAGCTCGGCCTCGCCGACGGCATGGTCTCGGGCGCGATGCACACCACGGCCCACACGATCAAGCCCGCCTTCGAGATCATCAAGACCCAGCCGGACGTCTCGGTCGTGTCCTCGGTGTTCCTCATGTGCCTCGAGGACCGCGTGCTCGTGTACGGCGACTGCGCCGTGATCCCCGACCCGACCGCGACCCAGCTCGCCGACATCGCGATCTCCTCGGCCGAGACTGCGAAGCAGTTCGGGATCGAGCCGCGCATCGCGATGCTGTCCTACTCGACCGGGGACTCCGGGACGGGCGCCGACGTCGACAAGGTCCGTGAGGCGACCGCGCTCGTCAAGGAGCGCCGCCCCGACCTCGTGGTCGACGGGCCCATGCAGTACGACGCGGCCGTCGACCCCGCGGTCGGAGCCGCGAAGGCCCCCGACTCGCCCGTCGCGGGACGGGCTACCGTGCTCGTGTTCCCCGACCTCAACACGGGGAACAACACGTACAAGGCTGTGCAGCGCTCCGCGGGTGCGGTCGCGATCGGCCCCGTCCTGCAGGGTCTGCGCAAGCCGGTCAACGACCTGAGCCGCGGCGCGCTCGTGCAGGACATCGTCAACACCGTGGCCATCACCGCGATCCAGGCACAGGGCCTCGACGCGGCATCTGAAGGAGTGAGCTGATGGGGTCGTCCCCGCGTGTCCTGGTCGTCAACTCGGGGTCGAGCTCGCTGAAGTACCAGCTCGTCGAGCCCGAGGACGGGACCGTCGTCGCGAAGGGCATCGTCGAGAAGATCGGTGAGCCCGGTGGCGTCCCGGACCACGAGGCCGCGCTGCGCGAGGCGATCGAGTCGCTGCGTGGTGTGGACAACCCCGAGATCTTTGCGGTCGGTCACCGCGTCGTGCACGGCGGGTCGTCCTTCGGCGAGCCCGTCCTCGCCGACGACGACGTCGTCGCGAAGATCCACGAGCTGATCCCCCTCGCCCCGCTGCACAACCCCGCGAACGTGCGCGGGATCGAGGTCGGGCGCGAGCTGCTGCCGCACGTGCCGCACGTCGTCGTGTTCGACACCGCGTTCTTCCACACCCTGCCCGAGGCGGCCGCGACGTACGCGATCGACACCGAGGTCGCGCGCGAGCACGGGATCCGCCGTTACGGCTTCCACGGCACCTCGCACCAGTTCGTCGCGCACGCCGCGGCCGAGCTCGTCGGGCGGCCCGTCGAGGAGATCGACCAGATCGTGTGCCACCTCGGCAACGGCGCGTCGGTCTCGGCGGTCAAGGGCGGGGTCGCGGTCGAGACGTCGATGGGCCTCACGCCGCTCGAGGGGCTCGTCATGGGCACCCGCTCGGGCGACGTCGACGCCGGGATCGTGTTCCACCTCGCGCGCACCGCGGGCATGGGCGTCGACGAGCTCGACGAGCTGCTCAACCGGCGCTCGGGCATCAAGGGGCTCGCGGGCGTCAACGACTTCCGCGAGCTGCACCGGCTCATCGGGGAGGGCTCCGAGGAGGCGCGCCTCGCGCTCGACGTGTACCTGCACCGGCTGCGCAAGTACGTCGGGGCGTACCTCGCGGTGCTCGGCGGCGTCGACGTCATCTCCTTCACCGCGGGCGTCGGGGAGAACGACGACGTCGTCCGTGCGGGCGCCCTCGCGGGGCTCGAGCGGCTCGGGATCGAGGTCGACCCCACCCGCAACGCCGAGCGGTCGAAGCAGGCTCGGGTCATCTCGCCCGAGGGTGCTCCCGTGACGGTCGCGGTCGTGCCGACCAACGAGGAGCTCGCGATCGCGCGGCAGACGATCGCCCTCGCGCAGGACTGAGCGCGCCCTCGCTCGCCGTGCGAGGCGGTTCGCCTGGTCCGGTACTCAATGACCTGGGCGCCCGCGGGCGAGATGAGTAACGTCAGGGGCATGGCCAAGGACACCCAGCCCGTCCGCGGGCCCCAGCTCCTGCTCGGGATCCTCCTGCTGCTCGCGGGCGCGGCGCTCCTGCTCAACCGGCTCGACGTCGTCGACGTCACGTTCTGGGGGCTCGTCGGCACGTGGTGGCCGCTCGCGATCGTCGCGGTCGGCCTGAGCGCGCTCCTCACGGTGCCCCGCGCGTGGCCCGGGCCGGTCGTGCTCATCACGATCGGCGTGCTGCTCCAGCTCTCGCGCCTCGACGTGCTGAACGTCGACATCGGCTCGCTCGTGTGGCCGATCGTCCTGATCCTCGTGGGCCTCGCGCTGCTGCTGCGGGTCGGCCGCTCGACGAACGACACTGCCGAGGACATCCGCTCGACCGTGTTCTGGTGGGGCAGCGTGCGCCGCACGTCCTCGCCGAGCTTCCGCAGCGCGGTGCTCACCGCGATCATGGGCGGGATCGAGCTCGACCTGCGCGACGCCGACATCCAAGGGCGCGCCGACGTGTCGATCTTCACCTTCTGGGGCGGGGTCGACGTCAAGGTGCCCCCGACCTGGCGGGTGCGCGTGCGTGGCCTGCCCCTGCTCGGCGGTTGGGACGACAAGACCGTCGACCCGCCCGACCCGAACGCCCCCGAGCTGCGCGTGCACGTGACCGCGATCATGGGCGGCGCCGACATCAAGAACCGGGCACCGCGCTCGCAGGGCTGAACGGGGGGCGGGCTAGAGGCCGAGCGCCTCGCGCACCTCGCCGCTCACGAGCGCGAGCGCCGCGGCCCGTGCCTGGACCGCGTCCGAGGCGGACCGCGCCGCCTCGGCGATCATGCGGCACTGGTCGGCCGTGTGCTGGCGCAGCGCGAACCGCACGACCGGGACCGAGGACACCGACATCGACAGGCTCGTCACGCCGAGCCCGTGCAGCACGAGGGCCATGACGGGGTCCCCCGCCGACTCGCCGCACACCCCGACCGGCTTGCCCGCCTCGACACCTGCCATCGCGGTCGTCGCGACGAGGTCGAGCACCGCGGGCTGCCAGATGTCCAGCAGGTCCGCGAGCTCACCACGCAGCCGGTCGGTCGCCATCGTGTACTGCGTGAGGTCGTTCGTGCCGAGCGAGACGAAGTCGACGACGTCGAGGATCTCCCGGGCCCGCAGCGCCGCGGCCGGGATCTCGATCATGACGCCAACCGTCTCGACCCCGTGCGAGCGGGCCCGCTCGGCAAACTCGGCGGCCTCGCCCGCGGTCGCGATCATCGGGGCCATGACCCACGGTGAGCGGCCCGAGCGGGTGCGGGCCTCGGCGAGCGCCGCGAGCTGCGTGTCGAGCAGGCCCGGGTCGCGACGCACGAGCCGGTAGCCGCGGACCCCGAGCGCGGGGTTCTCCTCGTCGGGCAGCGTCGCGAAGGCGAGGGGCTTGTCGGCCCCCGCGTCGAGCGTGCGCACGACGACCTTGCGGTCGTCGAAGGCCTCGAGGACGTGTGTGTAGACCTCGGCCTGCTCCTCGACCGTCGGGGCCGCGCTGCGCTCGAGGAACAGCACCTCGGTGCGGAACAGCCCGACCCCGTCGACCGCGGCGGGCGCGGCGCGGTCGGCGTCCTCGCGCGTGCCGATGTTCGCGAGCAGCTGGACCGCGACCCCGTCCGCGGTGGCCGCGGGGGCGTCGTCGGCGGCGAGGTCGCCGAGCAACGCGACGCGACGCTCGATCGACTCGCGCAGCTCGCGTGGCGGGTCCTTCGTCACGGTGCCGTGCGCGGCGTCGACAGCGACGAGGTCGCCGTCGACGAGCGCCCCGACACCTTCGGCGCGCACGACGCACGGGATGCCGAGCTGGGCAGCGATGATCGCGGTGTGCGACGTGGGACCACCCATGCGGGTCACGATCGCGGCGATGTTGGCGAGGTCGAGGCCCGCGGTGTCCGCCGGGGAGAGGTCCTCCGCGACGATCACGGACGGCTCGCTCAACGGGCGGATCCCGGGCTCGGCGACGCCGAGCACGCGCGCGACGACGCGGTCGCGCACCGAGCGCAGGTCCGTGACCCGCTCGGCGAGGTAGCCGCCCGCCGCGAGGAACATCTGGGCGAACTGGTCGACGACCTGCTCGACCGCGTGCGCGGGACCCGTGCCCGCGTCGATCAGGGTGCCGATCTCCTCGAGGAGGGCAGGGTCCTCGGCCATCTGGGCGGTTGCGCGCAGGATGTCCGCGAGCGCCGTGACACCCGCCTCGGCCGCCGTGTCGGCCCGGGCACGCAGGTTCGCCGCGACGTCCGCGAAGCCCTTGGCGACCTTCTCCTTCGCGGCCTCGGGATCGTCAGGGCTCGGCTCGCCGGGCGGGACGCGCGGGGCCGCGTGCGCGAGCACGACGGGCCCGACGGCGCCCCCACGCCCGACCCCGATACCCGTGAAGGTGCGCCCCTGCGCCGTGGTGGTGGGGGCGCCGTCGTCGGCGGGCATCTCAGCCCTCCGGCTCGGCGTCGAGGTCGGTCGAGAGCAGCTCGACGAGCTCGTCGAGCACCCGCTCGGCCTCGTCCCCCTCGGCCGCGAGGGTGACCTCCTCGCCGTGCTTCACGCCGAGCGCCATGACGCGCAGCATGCTCGAGGCGTCGACGGGCGCGCCGCCGTCCTTCGCGATCGTCACGGGCACACCGCTCGCGGCGACCGCCTGCGTGAACAAGGACGCGGGGCGGGCGTGCAGGCCGACGGCAGAGGCGACGGCGACGGTTCTCGTGGGCATGGGGTCCTCCTTGACCTGGGGGTGGCGTCGGCGGCGTCGCGGAGAGTGCGCCGCCGACGCCCGAGGGGTGGCTCAGGGCTCGTGGCTCAGGGCTCGCGGTTCAGGGCTCGATCGTGACCTTGATCGCCTCGCCGCGCGAGACGATGTCGATCGCCTCGAGCACCTGGTCGAGACCGAGGCGATGCGTGATGAGGTCGTCGACGGGCACCGAACCGTCCGCGATGAGGCCGAGCGCCTCCTTGTTGTGCTGCGGGCTCGAGCCGTTCGCACCGACGATCGTGATCTCCTGGTAGTGCACGACGTTCGAGTCGAGCGTGATGGTCGGCTTGTCCTTGGGCAGGCCGCCGAAGAACGAGATCCGACCCTGGCGCGCGATCATCTCGAGCGCCTGCTCCTGAGCCGCGCCGGACGCCGCAGCCGTGATGACGACGTCCGCCCCGCGGCCGTCCGTGAGCTCGCGCACCTTCGCGACCGCGTCCTCCTCTCCCGAGGCGATCGCGGCGTCGGGGTGCACGAGCGCCGCGGCCATGTCGAGGCGCTCGCGCGAGAGCTCGACGAGGAACACCTTCGCCGCGCCGCGGGCACGCGCGAGTCGCACGTGCAGGCAGCCGATCGGGCCCGAGCCGATCACGACGACGACGTCCCCGTCACCGACGCGCGCGAGGTTCTGGGCGTTGATCGCGCACGCGAAGGGCTCGGCGACCGAGGCCTCCGCGAAGCTCACGCCGTCCGGGATGCGGTTGAGACCGTCGACCGCGAGGACGTTGCGCGGCACGATCATGTACTCGGCGAAGCCACCGTCGAAGTGGTAGCCCATCGAGACCTGGTTCGGGCAGATCGTCATCGAGCCGCGGCGGCAGAACTCGCACTCACCGCACGGGATCGCCGCGATGACCTGGACACGGTCGCCCGCGGCCCAGCCCTCGACGCCCTCGCCGACCTCGGTGACCTCGCCCGCGATCTCGTGGCCCATGACGCGCGGCGGGTCGATGTGGTGGTGGCCGAACCGCGAGATCTTCACGTCCGTGCCGCACGTCGAGCAGGCACGCACCTTGATCTTGACCTCGCCGGGTCCGGGCGTGGGCTCGGGCATGTCCTCGATCCGGATGTCTCCCGGCGCGTAGAACCGTGCAACTCGCATGATGTCCTCAGCTCTCGATCGTGTGGGGTGCCCCGGGGTCGCCGGGGTCGTGGACCGGTCAGGTGACCGGTGCGTCAGGGGTCAGGGGCGGTCGGTCCGCGCAGGTCGGGGCGAGGTGGCGTGCGCGGGCCCCGGTGGGGTCACTCCTCGTCCTCCTCGGCGAGCAGCGCCCGCAGGTCCTCGAGGTTCGTGACCTCGCGCAGCGCCGCGGCCGTGCCGGGGTCGAGCAGCAGCTCGGCGATGCGGGCGAGCAGCTCGACGTGCCCGTCGCCCTTCGCCGCGATGCCGATCGCGATCGTCGCGGGCTGACCGCCCCAGTCGACGCCGTCGGGGAAGCGCACGAAGCTCAGCGCGTCACGGTGCACGAGCTCCTTGCCCGCGAGCGTGCCGTGCGGGATCGCGACGCCCTCGCCGATGTAGGTCGGGACCGAGCGCTCGCGCTCGAGCATCGTGTCGACGTAGCCCGGGTCGACAGCGCCGGCCGCGACGAGGGCCTCGCCGGCCAGGACGATCGCCTTGTCCCGGCCGGCGGCCCTCGCCTCGAAGCGCACCGCACGCTCGTCGAGCAAGGTGGCCAGGTCAGACATCGATCTGCGCCTTGTCCTGGATCGCCTTGACGACCTTCGCGACCGCGGGGTCGCCGAGGAACAGGTCGAACGGCACGACGGGCGTGTCGCCCGCGACCCCACGGGCCCGCTCGGCAAGACCCTTGTGGGTCACGACGACGTCGGCGTCGGCCGGGATCTCGGCGACCGGCGAGTGCACGACCTCGACGCCCGACTTCTTGAGCTGCTTCTTGAGCGTGCCCGCGAGCATCGCGCTCGATCCCATGCCGGCGTCGCACGCGACGACAAGCTTGCGGACGGTGCTCCCGTCGATGGTGGTCATGCGGACTCCTTGGTGTGTGCGGACAGCTCGGCGTCGCTCAGCTCGCCCGCGGCGTCGTCCTTCTCCCCGCGACCGAAGCCCATGAGGACCGCGGCGACGAAGAAGGACACGAGGGCCGCGACGAGGATCGACAGCAGGACGAGCAGGTGGTCGCCGCGCGGGGTCATCGCCATGTAGGCGAAGATGCTTCCCGGTGCGGGCGAGGCGACCAGACCGTTGCCGAGGATGACGTTGGTCAGGACACCCATGCCGCCGCCGAGGATCGCGGCGAGGATGAGGCGCGGCTTCATGAGGATGTACGGGAAGTAGATCTCGTGGATGCCGCCGAGGAAGTGGATGACGATCGCGGCGGGCGCCGAGGCGCGCAGCGCGATCGGGCCGAACAGCATGAACGCGACGAGGATGCCCAGGCCCGGCCCGGGGTTCGTCTCGATCATGAACAGGATCGACTTGCCCTGGTCGGCCGACTGCGCCGCGCCGAGCGGGGTGAACACCCCGTGGTTGATCGCGTTGTTGAGGAAGAGCACCTTGCCGGGCTCGACCACGATCGAGGCGAGCGGCAGGAGCCGCGAGTCGACGAGGAAGCCGACGCCCGACTCGGCCCACTGCATGAGCGTGCGGATGACCGGGCCGATCGAGTAGAAGCCGCCCACGGCCATCGCCGCACCGAGGATGCCCGAGGAGAAGTTGTCGATGAGCATCTCGAAGCCCGAGGCGACGCGTCCCTCGATCGCCTCGTCGAACTTCTTGAGCAGCCACGCGGTGAGCGGGGCGATGATCATGGCCCCGAGGAACATCGGGGTGCCCTCGGCGCCGACGATCACGCCGACGGTCGCGATCGCGCCGACGACGCCGCCGCGCGTGCCGTGCACCATGCGCCCGCCCGTGTAGCCGATGAGCAGGGGCAGCAGGTAGGTGATCATCGGTCCGACGAGGCCCGTGTGCCCGTCGAAGCCGCCGAGCTGGGCGACCGGCCACCAACCGACCTCGATGAAGATGGCCGTGATCAGGCCCCACGCGATGAACGCGCCGATGTTGGGCATGATCATCCCGGCGAGGAACCCGCCGAAACGTTGCACCGCGGCCTTGGCACCGGTTCCGGTGACCTTCGGTGTGTACTCACTCATTGCTGGGACTCCTTCGTTCCAGTGCGGACCGGCCGCGTCAGCTCGCGGGGGCGAGCCGGGCGTGCAGGTCGGGAGCAGCGAGGATCTGTGCGGCGGACAGGTCGATGTCCGCGGGGGTGGGCATGAGGCTCCCGGGGAGCCGCACCGCTGCGGCACCCCAGGCGAGCGCCTCGAGGAGCGCTCGCGAGCGACCGTCGGCACCCGGTGGGGTGTGCTCGGCCGCGACGACGGACAGGTAGCCCGCAAGGAAGGCGTCGCCCGCCCCGACCGTGGATCGGGGGTGGTCGACGCGTGAGGTGCCGACGAGGTCGCCGTCGGCGGCAGGGTCGTCCCCTCCGACGAGGACCGCCCCGTCCCCGCCGAGGCTCACGAGCACGTGCGCGACCCCACGGTCGTGCACCTCGTGCGCGGCGGCGAGGATCTCGGCGAGCGAGTCGAGGTCTCGTCCGACGACCTCGGCGAGCTCGACCCGGTTGGGCTTGACGAGGTCGGGGGCCGCGGCGACCGCGTGCGCGAGCGCGGGTCCCGAGGTGTCGACCGCGACGCGGCGACCGCTCGACTGCAAGAGCTTGGTCATCGCGGCGTACTCGCCCGCGTCGACGCCGGGCGGGAGGCTCCCGCACAGCACGACCCAGTCCCCCGGGCTCGACTGCTCGAGCACGTGGCCCGTGATCGTCGTGAGTTCCTCCTCGGTGAGGCTCGCGCCGGGCTCGTTGAGCTTCGTGACGGTGCCGTCGGCCTCGGCGACCGTCACGTTCGAGCGCGTCGAGCCCGCGACGGGGACCGCGACGACGTCGACGCGCTCGGCCGCAAGGAGGGTTGCGAGCTCGTTGCCGTCGGGCCCGCCGAGGGGGACGACGGCGCGCGAGGCGTGCCCGTTCGCGAGGAGGGCGCGCGTGACGTTGACGCCCTTGCCGCCCGGGTCGAGGCGCGTGCGCACGGCCCGGTTGACCACGCCGGGCACAAGCCGGTCGACCTCGATCGTGCGGTCGAGGCTCGGGTTGAGCGTCACGGTGAGGATCATGCGCGCACGACCCTCGGGCCGGCGGTCTCGATCTCCTCGGCGAAGGCCGGCTCGAGTCCCGTGTCGGTGATGACGGTGTCGACCGCCTCGATCGGGGCGACCTGGGCGAAGTCCGAGCGGCCGAACTTCGTGTGGTCGGCCATGACGACGGTGCGCCGGGCCGCCGCGACGAGTGCACGCTTGACGCCCGCCTCGCCGAGGTCGGGCGTGGTGAGCCCACGTTCGGCGGTGATGCCGTTCGTGCCGAGGAAGGCGACGTCGGCGTAGATGTCGCGCAGCTCGCGCGTCGTCCATGCACCGACCGCGGCGAGCGTGCGCCCGCGCACGGTGCCGCCGAGCAGGTGGAGGGTCACGTGGGGGCGGGTCGCGAGCAGCATCGCGATCGGCAGGGAGTGCGTGACGACCGTGAGCTCGCGGTCGCTCGGAAGCATCTCGGCGAGGCGCACCGTGGTCGTGCCGGCGTCGAGGATGATCGCGCCGCCGTCGGGCAGCTCGTCGAGGGCAGCCTTCGCGATGCGTTCCTTCTGGCCTGCCATCCGCGACTCGCGGTCTGCGACCGCGGGCTCGATGCCGAGCCGCTCGACGGGGATCGCGCCGCCGTGCATGCGGCGCAGAAGCCCGCGCCGCTCGAGGAGTGTCAGGTCGCGGCGGACCGTCTCTGGGGTCACGTCGAGGGACTCGGCGAGCTCGCGCACCTCGACCCGGCCGTGCTGGCGCGCTCGCGCGAGGATCTCCTGCTGCCGCTCCGTCGCGTACAACGCGTCTCCGTCCTTCAGGGGCGACCATGCCCGTTCAGATGTTGCTATGTCTTTGTCTACGCCCGTTTCTGTCCGACGTCAAGGGTCGCGCGTCCGACTTGCCCGAATAACCCGCTGACCTGCACCTCTCTCCGGGCCCGGGCCCCCTCTTCCCGCCCTCAGCCACCCTCCCCGCAACCGCATCCAGCCCTCCCAGCCACCCTCCCCGCACCCGGCGAAGTCGGCAGTTCCCCGTGGACTCGGCAGTTCCGAGTACCGAACCCGCGGCAAGCTGCCGAGCTCGCGGGGTCGCCCGGTCGGAGCGGGCTGCGGGCGGCAAGCGGGCTGCGGGCGGCAAGCGGGCTGCGGGCGGCGAACGGGGGCGGCCGGTGGCCGGCGAGGTCGGCAGTTCCCCGTGGGCTCGGCAGTTCCCAGTACCGAATCCGCGGCAAGCTGCCGAGCCCGCGGGCTAGTCCGGTCGGGGGTGGGCGGCGGCGGGTGGCG